>PXCO01000098.1 GCA_003565295.1 Cyclobacteriaceae bacterium | reverse complement strand
GCAGGGATCACTGATGTAAGTGAAATACCTGTAGATGATCTAAGAAACATCTTACTATATCATGTACTCTCCGGAAGGGTATTGGCTAGTCAAGTCACTACAGGCGAAGTTCCCACATTATTGGAAGGGGCTAATTTGAGTGTGGTGGTGTCCGGAGGTAATGTGACCATCAATGAAAATGCAAGTGTGATTACTGCTGACATTGAAGCGAGTAACGGGGTGATTCATGCTATTGATAATGTTTTGTTGCCGCCATCAGGATCCGAGGATAGCAATTCCATTGCTGATATAGTGATTGAAAATGAAGATTTTTCCATTTTATTGCAAGCAGTTCTCCAGGCAGGTCTAGATGAAGCTCTTTTAGAAGAAGGTCCATACACTGTTTTTGCACCCACAAATGCCGCCTTTGAGCGTTTCTTGGAGGACAATAATATGACTGCTGAAGCTTTGTTGGCCTCAGAAGATTTATCCTCTATTCTACTTTACCATGTGCTAGGTGCAGAAGTACCCTCTTCCGCTGTAGAGACTGGGGCCGTAAGTACTTTAGCAGAGGTTCCCTTTTTTGTTAGCGTGGATCCTGACGGTGGAATTTGGATAAATGGTAATGCTCAGATTCAAGATACTGACATCACAGCTGATAATGGAATAATTCATGTGATAGATTATGTGATTACTCCACCCGCGCAATCCATTGCTGAAATAGCCGTAGGATTTGCCGAATCTGCTGAACCTCAATTTACACAATTGGTAGGAGCCTTACAACGGGCAGACTTGGTAGAGGCAGTGAGTGGTGGATTTGATGATAATTTAACAGTATTTGCCCCAACTGATGCTGCTTTTGAAGCCTTGTATGAGGCCTTGGAGGTAGATGGTTTTGAGGATATTCCTCTAGAAACACTAGTGGATGTTTTGACTTACCATGTGGTGGAAGCCAGAGCTTTTTCTCAGGATCTTAGGGATGGGGCCAACTTGCCCACATTGCAAGGTTCAGAATTGACTGTGAACCTCGGAGACCTTCAAATCAATGAATCTGGATTGATTCCTGAATTACTAAATGTTCATGCCACCAATGGAGTGATTCATGTTATTGACCAGGTTTTAGTCCCTTAACAGAAAGTATTGTCACCTAGTTAAAAAAGGCGGGTTTTCCCGCCTTTTTTATTTTACCTTTGATACTAAAAAAACCTAAATGATAAAATGTTTTTTGGTAAAAGTGAGTTATAAGGGGGAGGATAATAAAAACAGGCAATGGAAAGCGTATTAATTAAAACCGTGGTTTTTTCTTTTTTGGCTCTGGGAATTTTTTCCTGCCAGCAAAACCATGTGCCCAAACCAAAAGGGTACAATAGAATCGACCTGCCAACCCCTTCCTATCAATTTTTGGAAAATGACCTGCCCTACAGGTTTGAGCATTCTACCTATAGCATCGTGGAACCGGATTCATTTAATATGGAAGAAAAAAACTGGGTCAATCTCCACTATAGGGATTGGGATGCCAGGGTACACCTCACCTACAAGCCAGTGGAAGGTAGCCGTGAAAACCTGAAAGCTTATTTGAACGATGCACTTTCCCTTACTTCCAAACATCAAATCAAGGCTTATGGTATTGACGAGGGAGTAATACAAAACCCACAAGGTTACACCGGTCTGGTGGCAGAGCTTTCCGGAGAGGTTCCTACACAGTTTCAGTTTTATGTTACCGATAGTACCCAGCATTTTCTGAGAGGAGCATTATATTTCAAGACTGCTGTAAAAAATGATTCCTTGTCGCCTATTATTGAGTACATTAAGGTGGACATGATGCACCTTATCAATTCCCTTGAGTTTACAGATGAGGGCTGATCATTTCCTTAACAAGTTTGATTTTTATTTATTTGGATAAGGGCATTCGGCTTATTCTTCAACCTCCGGAACTGGGGTTGCCTTTATGTGGGCTAAGCTATCGGGGAGAATCTCGCATGTTGGATAATCAACAATTCGTGTATCGTATGCTTCATGCTCGATTTCATCACCTTAATTTACCACACCCGAAAGTACAGGACAGTTTATTGCGCATAAGGTGTTACTTTAACTTTCCAATACACTAAACACATAGAAGCTAACTTTAATCAGAAGGATGGGAAAGATCGTCGCTTTTACGATGAAGCTATTGCCGGGAAATGAAGAGGCCTATGAAAAAAGGCATAATGAGATTTGGCCAGAGCTTTCGGCTTTATTGCGGGAATCGGGCATAGAGGAATACCATATTTTTTTAGACAAATCCTCAGGTACCTTATTTGCCTTTCAACGGGTAAATGAAAAACAGAGTCTTTCAGAACTACCAAGGCACCCCATCATGAAAGATTGGTGGGCCTATATGAAGGACTTGATGGAGACCAATCCGGATAATTCTCCCAAAGTAAAACGGTTGGAAAACGTCTTCACCCTTTGATTTTTATCTTCCATGCTATGAGGAAGTTATATTATTGTATTTGGTTTTTGTTGTCTTTGACCGCCCTTTTTGGGTGTAAGGATCCTGTACCCCCTTCAGAAATTGCGCCCGGGGTCTGGCCTGAAATCACCCAAACTGCTAAACCATGGAGCAGATGGTGGTGGATGGGTAGTGCAGTGGACAAGGAAAACTTAAGTCGCCTATTGGCCGAATATGAAAATGTGGGAATAGGCGGACTAGAAATAGCCCCCATATATGGGGCCAAAGGTCATGAAGACAAATTTATAGATTTCCTTACGCCCCAATGGAAAGAAATGCTTGCCCACACAGTCCAGGAAGCAAAGCGGCTTGATTTGGGTATTGACCTCACCCAAGGAACTGGATGGCCTTTTGGAGGGCCAATGGTGGAGCCTACATCAGCGGCTCAGCGGTTGATTCATCAATCTTATGATTGGGTTCCGGGGATGCGCGTTCACTTAGAGGATGAGCGGGCTATTAGGTTTGCTCATCAACTGATGACTGTGATGGGCTATCCCGATGGTGGAGATCCTGTGTCATTGACCAATAAAATGGACAAGGAAGGCAGGCTTACCTGGGATTACGAGGGCAATGCAAAGGTAATCGCAGTTTTCATGGCCCAGACCGGACAGCAGGTGAAGAGAGCAGCTCCGGGAGGACAGGGATTTACCTTGGATCATTTTTCAGAGGAGGCCGTGGCCGCATATTTAAGCCATTTCGACGAAAAATTCAACAGTGAGTTTCCAGGTATACGTGCTTTTTACAATGATAGTTTTGAGGTGTATGGGTCGGATTTCACAGGAGCTTTTTTTGATTTTTTCAAAGACCGGCGTGGATACGATCTGAGGGATTACCTTCCTCAATGGATAGGGGAAGGCCTGGAGGTGAACGCACGTGTAAAGTATGATTACAGACATACCATCCATGAAATGCTATTGGAAAACTTTACAGAGCAATGGACAGATTGGGCGCACAGTCACGGCAAGAAAACGAAAAATCAGGCGCATGGTTCTCCGGGGAACCTGTTAGACCTCTATGCCACTGTGGACATACCGGAGGGAGAAACCTTTGGTTCCAGTTATTTCCCTATTCCAGGTTTGAGAAGGGATAGTGCAGATATTCGAAATGTGGACCCGGATCCCATCATGTTGAAATTTGCAGCTTCGGCGGCACACCTTACCGGTAAAAAATTAGTGTCATCTGAAACGTTTACCTGGCTTGGTGAGCATTTCAAATCATCATTTTCCCAGGCTAAGCCGGAACTTGAGCAAGCATTCCTTGGTGGGGTAAACCACATGTTTTACCATGGCATCACTTATTCTCCTGAGGAGGTCGAGTTTCCAGGGTGGTTGTTTTATGCCTCCTTGAACCTGAATACCCATAATAGTCTATGGCCGCATTTCAAAGGGTTTAATGAATACATCGCCCGTTGTCAATCCGTACTTCAGTCCGGTCTTCCCCAACACGAGGTTTTATTGTACTGGCCGGTTCATGACATCTGGCATGATGATAAGGGGATGTCTAAAATGATCACGGTTCATAACATAGACGAATGGCTGCATTCTACGGCATTTTATAAAGAAGCCACCAAATTGATCAATTCAGGGTATGGGGTAGATTTCGTCTCAGATGCCCTGTTGGATAAACTTGAGGTATCGGATGGAGAATTAGTGCTGACCGGAGGGGCAAGGGCGAAAGTTATCTTGATCCCAAAATCTCAATTGCTTCCTCACACTACGTTGGAGAGGCTGTTGGATTTGGCTGAGCGGGGTGCTACAGTGGTATTCCAGGAAAAACCAAAGGATGTTCCAGGGTTTTCTGCATTTTCTTCCAGGAGGAAAAGGATGGAAACACTTTGGGAAGAGTTGGCCTTTGAGAGGAATCGTGCCAAAAAAGGTAAAGGATACGTTTTACTAGGTTCAGAAACACAAGATTTGCTCAGGGACCAAGGTATCCATGGTGAGAAACTAGCCGATTATGGGCTTCGGTTCGTGAAAAGGGTATCCGGAAAGCGTGGTTTTTACTATTTGGTCAATCACACCGAAAACATTATTGATACTTGGATCCCCTTTAATATGGAAGGAAAGGAGCATATACTATTAGATCCTCAACAGGGGCAGGTAGGAAGGGCCCTACAAAATGAGAATGGGGAAGCATATGTCCAAATACCTTCCGGTGAATCACTGATTGTACAAGTATTGGAGTCTAGTGTTCAGGGTGTTGAAGATTGGGAATATCTTCATGGGAGACCTGAGGTCACAGAGATCAAGGGGCCATGGTCGGTGAGTTTCCACAGTGGAGGTCCCATTCTTCCCGGGGCTCTACGCATGAATGACTTGGTCACCTGGACCTTGTCGGAGGAATCGGATGCCTTTTCGGGAACAGCAATTTACGAAACGAAATTCAATGTGGACAAAAGTGAGGATGGCGTTTACGTTCTGGATTTGGGAGTGGTAAGGGAAAGTGCCAGGGTATGGATAAACGAAGAAGAAGTGGGTTTTGCTTATGGTTTACCTTTCAGGCTACGGGTAGGGGCTTATCTTATTCCAGGTGAAAACCAGTTGAAAGTAGAAGTGGCAAACCTGATGGCCAATAGAATCAGGCATATGGATAGGAAAGGAGAGGTGTGGAGAAACTACCATGAAATCAACTTCGTGAATATAGATTACAAACCTTTTGATGCTTCAGGATGGGAGCTTATGCCATCAGGTCTGCTTGGCCCGGTGAGCATTCTCTCCTACCAAAAAAAATATTAATGTTAAAATCACGCATTGCTTTAGGTATTCGTCAATTTTTGTTTAATTTAATTCTTGATTTATTTAAGAATGGGATAAACCAAAGCTGTTTGAATTACCATAGTACCGATTGGCAACCTAAATAAACCCAACATGCCACAAGTAAAATCCTTGATCAGACTGGACGAGGAATCCAGAATCCCGAAATATCAGCAAATCATCAATTCAATTATTGAGGACATAGAAAGCAGACAACTGCAGGTAGGGGATAAAATTCCTTCCATCAATGAGATCAGTGAAGAACATTACCTTTCCCGCGACACGGTAGAAAAGGCTTATTCACAGCTTAAAGAGAGAAAAATAATTGTTTCCGTAAAAGGGAAGGGATATTATGTGGCAAAGAATGTGAGCCAATCTAAGCTCAACATTTTATTTATCATCAATAAACTCAGCAATTATAAATTAAAAATTTATAACTCATTTTTAGATAGTATGGGAACCAGCGCCCAGGTGGACCTTCAGGTTTACCACTGTGACCCGAAATTGCTCCTTAATATCTTGGATGAACATCTGCTTGCCTATGACCATTTTGTTATCATGCCCCACTTTAAGGACGAACAGAAGGCACATTACAATTTGGATGCAGAGGTATTGAAAGCCCTGAAAAATATTCCTTCGGAAAAATTGTTGATTTTGGACAATTACGTTCCTGAACTTGGGGACAAAGTTCCTTCCATTTACCAGGATTTTAAGCATGACATCTATCATGCGCTCTGCGAGGGGATCTTTGAATTGCAAAACTATGAAAAACTTATATTAGTATACCCCACGGACACAGTTTACCCCTATCCAAAAGAGATCACTCAGGGATTCAGGAAGTTTTGTAATGATTTTGATTTTGATCATGAAATTTTGGACACGGTTTATCAGGACATGGAACTTCAGCCAAAAGATGCCTATATTGTGATTGAAGAAAATGATCTGGTTAATTTAATCAAACAGGTGAGAGAACATCGGTACAACTTGGGTAAGGAAATTGGCATAATATCTTATAATGACACTCCGCTCAAGGAACTTCTAGGCATAACCGTGATTTCTACAGACTTCCAATTAATGGGCGAATCTGCCGCATATATGCTAAAAAAGCATAAAAAAGAATCCGTAAAAAACATTTTCAAGTTTATCAACAGGGGTTCAGTTTAAGGGATTTCTATAGTTTAACACATAAAACAATCACACCAATGATAACGCCACATGAGGCGAATCTAACAATCTATGTGGAATAAAAAGGCCTGGGTGCAAAAACTGGATGCGGTCAATGAGTACGAACAAGAGCCCATCCCGCCCAATAAGTACAAAGGATGGAAAAGTTTTTTGGGTACCTATGCCGGAGAACATACCGCTGGGACGGAATTCGTAATAGGCCCGCTGTTTGTTGCCCATGGGGCAAGCGCTGTAGACCTGGTTTGGGGTTTGATCATCGGTAATATTTTGGCAGTATTGAGTTGGGCCTTTTTTACCGGTAAGATTGCGGTAAAAACCAGGGTGACACTTTATTTCCTTTTGGAAAAGATTGCGGGCCATAGATTCACCACCCTCTATAACTTGGTGAATGCGGGCCTTTTTTGCTTTCTGGCCGGAGCCATGATCGCAGTTTCGGCCACAGCCGTGGGCATTTCCTTTGACATGACCATGCCACAGCTCACCGATGTTTATCCAAATAACCTGGGTTGGGTGTTAACCGTATTCGTGGTCGGTGCCATCACCACGGTGATTGCCATGTTCGGGTTTGAGCAGGTGTCTAAGTTTGCCAATGTTGCGGCACCCTGGATGATCATGGTATTTATCGCAGCAGGATTTGCTGCCTTGCCCAGGCTTGGGGTTACAGACTTTGGGCAATTCTGGGAAGTAGCCAATAATACCATTTGGACCGGCCAGCCATTGGAAGGGCAAAGTAAATTTACTTTCTGGCATATAATGTTCTTTGCCTGGTTCTGTAATATGGCCATGCATATAGGCATGGCAGATCTATCCCTGCTTCGGTATGCAAAAAAATGGCAATATGGGTTTTCTTCGGCCACAGGAATGTTTTTAGGCCATTTTATCGCATGGATTGCTTCAGGCATTCTTTTTTCTCTTTTTCTTATCGAATCCCAAGGGAGCCTCACCTTTGCGCCAGGCCCCATAGCTTATAATGTGGTGGGAGTCACCGGAGCCATTTGTGTGGTAATAGCCGGCTGGACCACAGCTAATCCCACACTGTACCGGGCAGGGCTGGCGATACAGTCTATTAACCCCAAGTGGAAAACCTGGAAGGTTACCCTGTTTGTGGGATTATTTACTACGGTTGCCGCTTGTTTTCCGGCATTGGTGATGATGTTGTTGGAGTTTGTGGCATTGTATGGATTGATTTTGATGCCTGTGGGGGCAGTTATATTCATAGATGTGTATGTGTTGGAAAAATTTGGTCTAAAACCGAATTATGCCCAATTATCTGGCGAATCGTTAAACTGGTCCGTCGCGCTTACCTGGGGAATTACCTTAATACTTTGCGTGGCGTTGAATATGTTTGCTGGCATCGAGATATTCTTTCTGGGATTGCCCGGTTGGTTTATTGCTGTGCTGGTATATATTGTAGCCAGCAAAATCAACCAAAAACCTGTCGTGACCCAAAAGACCTTAGCGTGAAATAGATGAAACAGTTGATAAAAATCGTGTCCTTTCTAGGCTTGGCCCTTACTCTTTTGCCAAGCGTGTTCCTGTTTCAGGAAGTCATCAGTGCAACCCTCTGCAAGCAGCTTATGGCACTGGGGACAGTCCTGTGGTTTGTCACGTCCCCCTTCTGGATGAACAAGTCAATTTAGCTGAATAGCCCCTTTACGGCCGTAGTAAAGGATTTGGTCGCGTTACGTTGTACTTGAAGATACGGGGGAAACGATATTGAAAAGTTTCCGTATCAACTAGTGTAGTTAAACCACCTTATCATGAAGGGGACTAGGCTTATTTTGTTTTTAGTGGTTTTCATTGGCTGTGGCCATGACGAGGAGTATTTACCGCAAGAAAATGGTGATCCGGAAGAGGTGGAAGTAGAGAGGGCACCTAGCCCTCTTGAGGATTTTGACCTTACCAATGATGGGCCGGATGAACCTTTGGTACGTGATTGGGAATTTGTGAATTTTCAGAATTTGGAGAACGGTGAACTGGATTACAGAACCACGGTGGCAAGATATGGCCATGCTTCCTATTACAATGGCGGATACGAAGAAAATTATGAAGATTATTATTTCCCTCTTTTTTTACGTCTGACAGACTTTGAGGGGGAAATATGCAATGGTAAAAGCGAATTTGAAACGCGGACCTTTGCCTTTCATTATTTTGCTTGTTTCGCTTCTGATGAATCTACTCAGCGTATTGGGTTTGACATTAATTTTGACATGGGGAAACAAATCGGAGGCGGAACATCTTTTGATGAAATAGATCATGAGTTAAAGTATGTTCAGGGTCTTCAGACCGCCTTCAGGTACGAGATATCTTCAGATAGACTTTATATTTATATTGAGGAGGCGCCCCACCGTATGCCTAAAGGCGAGTACAGAATGGTCTTTTTAGCCTGGGATGAAGATGATGAATTAAAAGGGGATTAATCAATTTTCAACCTGTAAAACACATTGTAGTCTCTTTCCTCTGAAGGTTGTACGTTGTCGTTTAGGTATATTCTCCCCTTCTTATCCACGAAATCCAGGGTTCCTGGAACCGGGAACTCATCTATTACACCTATTTGTCTGTCGTCCTCCACTACCATAAAATGTTGCTTGATGAATTTCCTCTCCGCTTCTCTGTAAGCTTCCGAATTCCTAAAGTCCTCAGATTGACTCCGCAGTTGCCTCATGATGTCCTTGGGCACCTGGGTATAAAAACCCACCAACAACTTTTCCCCCATATACCGCAACTCGGTAATAGATGGATAATCGGAGTATCCATGTTCCTGCCCATTTTCGTAATCGGGGATTTTTTCCGGTCTGTTCTTGTGAGACAGTCTTACAACGTGTTTTAAAAGGGGAGCCTCCCCGGAGAAATCGTAGATAAATAGCTGATGCCCTAATCCCGGAAGTAGGGCCAGTTCATGTTTATCCGCATTATAGGCAGATAGCACCCTGCCTGTGCCCACATACCTTCCTTCTTGAATAGGTTGCCATTCCTCAGGGTAGCTTTCTAATGCCAGGGATTCTTCCTCTTCAATGTCATATTGGAATATGGTTTTGGCATATTGATAATAATCCTCCCCCATTTCCTTGGGATCCAGTCCTTTTCTGTCATAGAGGTTAGGTTCTTCTCCCAGAATATAGCCCTTGCCATCTTTATAATAGGAAGTAAAGGTGGTTCTGTAAGTAAAGACAGACATGCCAAACAAACCTGCGTGATTAGGGGGCAAAAGCTTTTCTTTCTTTCCTTCTAAAGAATAAATATGGTAACCGTTAAATAGCCCTTGTGCCACGAACTTGTCCTCTCCCAAAAACATGTATCCAAAAGCCCCGCTGGATCCTATCCCGTTCGGGCCTTCGTCCAAAATGTCAAATAAAGTGATCACCGTTCCCTCTTTAGAAACAAGATAAGGAACCCTGCTTTTGGTGGCACGCATTAAAAAATCCCCTTCCTCAGAGGTTTGATCATCGATCACCAAGGGAGCCAGGATGTCCACTACCAATGAATCAAGTAACGTTACCTTTAATTTTTTATATGGGCCTTCATCTTTCATTGGCTTATCAGGGGTGCATGATCCGAAAACGAACATCAATAAAAAACACGCTTGGAGCCAAAGCCTTCTGAAAGTTGGGGAAAGATGTTTATGTAGAGTTATCACGTAGCATAAAATTAAATAGACACAATATTACCTGAAATTGAAAGCTTCATACAATTGGAGGGCTACTTTTTCCACAAAAACACCGGCAAAGCCAGGAAAACACCGACCATGCTGAAGATCAGCCCACCGATGGTGCCCATGGCCAATGAAAACCAAAAGATCTCATTTTGTCCTTCCATAATAAAGGGAATGAGCCCGAAACAGGTGGATAAAATGGTCAGAAGTATGGGGGTTGCCTTACCTGCCACGGCTTTTATCACTCTTCTGTTGTACCTGCCCAAGGAGCGGTTATTGAGGTCGTTTACGATAAATATGGCGGCATTCACAGCTAGCCCCCCTAGCATTACGAATGCTGCATAGCCTCCCTGGTCGAAGTAAAAATCAAATAGACTGAAAATCAAAAAGAGCCCTATAAAGGAAATGGGAATGATAAAGATGATATACAAGGGCTGTTTTAAGTTTTCAAAGAGAATGGAGCAAATAAAGAAAATGCCTACAATAAGCACCAACAATAGGCTATATTGCCTTTTTGCCTGGTTATAATTCCAGGAATAACTTTGCCGACTGGCACTGTAGCCCAAAGGCATGGTCAACTTTAGATCTTCCAAAACCTCGTCCAGGTACTCCCCTCCAAACTTGGCCGAACCCATATACTCGAATGAAACCAAACGTATATATTGACGGTCCTCCTTATGCAATGCATTGGTGGTGGTTTCTTTATTTAGGCTGCCAAAAGTGGCCACTTTGAAAATTTCTTCTTCACTACCGATCAGGCTGCTGTTTTCCAGGTCAAACCGGGAAAACTGCGGTGAGTTTTTTTCTCTGATCACCACAGCAAAACTTTTGCCTTCAATTTCTAGGTTGGCAGATGCGCCACTAGGTTTTGCGATGTCCTCTAGT
Organism: Cyclobacteriaceae bacterium; assembly: GCA_003565295.1. Taxonomy (GTDB): domain Bacteria; phylum Bacteroidota; class Bacteroidia; order Cytophagales; family Cyclobacteriaceae; genus Pleomorphovibrio. The sequence continues at coordinate 7,439 of PXCO01000098.1, read as the reverse complement.
GCTTGAATGATCTTATACTGGTTTGCACCACCCATAGCAAGTCTCTCCTGATCAAACCTAAGCACATATTCCTCTGTTTTACGTTCATTCCAGGACAGTCTTTCATTGGTGTTCACTTCCTGTATGCGTCGATGCGTCAATAGCTTTTCTGCCAGTATTTCGGATTGCCGCTCCAGCTCATCAAAATTATATCCGCGGAGCTCCACCCGGAAGGAAGGGATGCCTTCCCCGCCCGGGCCCGTGAAAAAACCCTGACCCACCCCATAAATATTCCATCGCACACCACTCCAGTCAGTAGATTTCATGGCCAGTTTTCCTTTAAGTTGATAAGGAAGTGCAGACCTTTCATATGCCTCTTTGAAGGTGATTTCTATATTGGCATTTTGACCGGAAGATACGGTGGTGACAAATTTGTCTACCCCCTCCACACCTTTTAGGTAAGCTTCAAATTCTCTGATGATATGATCCATTTGTTCCAGGGTGTTGCCGAAAGGCAAGGTGGCCCTCACATATAAACGGGTCCGCTCCGGTTCCCGGTAGGAAGATTTCTCAAACACCCCTCGTACAAACATGCGCATGGAACCCCCTAGAGCCTTATCCACCCAAGGCCTGATTTCCTCTTGGTAAGTAGTGCTTCCTATGCTTTTGTTATACCACTCATGGCCTTCCCACTTGGCAGGTAGGTAGAATACGGGAAGCCCAAACAACAGCACCAGCAAAACAATAAATACTTTCCTGTAACGTGCAGTAAAGGCAAGGGTCTGATGATAGCCTTTAAAAGCCCTAGCTCTTTTTCTTAATTGGGAAAAACTTAATACTCTACCTCTGGAGGCAGCCTCTTTAAATAGCAATTGATATAATGCAGGGGTAAACAACAGCGCAACCAAAAGGGAGACCGCCAACATTACGGCCACAACCACAGAGAATTCCCCAAGGTTTTTCCGGTCTTCTTCCGGGAGAAGAAACACCATCAATAATGCTGCGATGGTGGTCATAGATGCTGCCAGCAGTGCTAAAAAAACCTTGCGGTTTTTATGTTTGTGCAGGTGGTCAATCATGATGATGGCATTATCCACGATCAAGCCAAAAGAAATAGTGAGTCCTGCAAGGGAATACAAATGTATGTCTACTTGCAGCAGGTACAGGATGATGACGGTAAGGCTGATATTAACGATAATACCCAAAAACAGCGTGCTTAGGTATTTTAAGTTCCTGTTGATGAGAAAAATGAAAACGATCAGAATAAGGATGGATAGCCCTGACCGTTGGTAAATTTTACGCAGCTCCTTTTCCAGGTACTCGCTGTCGTCCCGCTCCAACCTTATATCGTAACCTTTAGGGAGTAGGTGGATGCTGTTTTCAATGACTGCCTTTACCCTTTGTGAAAGTAGGACCTTATTGACATTGTCCCGACTATACACCGAGAGGAAAACAGAATTGTTACCATTTATCCTGTAAAAATTGCTGGCCTCGGCTTCTTCAATCGTAATGGTGGCCAGGTCTTTTAAATAAATGTCTTTACCTTCCCTTACTCCAATGTGAAGGTTACCCAGTTCGTCGAGGTGATGAAGGGACCGGTCCACTTTCAAGAACATGGCTTGCCCGGAGGAGTTTGACGCCAAACCCGGGAACCTGGCACCATATGAATTTTGAAGTTTTGAGGTCAAATTTGCCCTGGTGAACTTCAAGGATTGTAACTTTTTGATATCATAGGTGATGTAAAGTTGAAGGGGGTTGGCTCCCATCACGCTGATGTCCTCTATTTCCTCAATTTTGTTAAGGGTGGACTTTAATACATCCTCTGTCACTTTTTGAATCTCAAAAGAAGCATAGGGGCCATTGATGCTGAATATCAGCAAAGCTGGCTTTTCGGTGTTGGATTGAATAGATTGGGATACCTGGGGATAACTCACCTTACGGTCCAGGGATGGGTATACCTGTCTGATCAATGAGGCAACTTCAAATTTTTTATATTCCATATCCGTATGCTTGTCAAAGCGTAGTTGGATACGCCCACTATTGTAATTGGACACGGAGTTCACTTGTTTCAATTCGGCTAGTTGAGAGAAGACCCCTTCTAAGGGAGATGTGGCCAATTTCTCCACCAGTTCTGGTGAACTGTTTCTTACGGAATAGGATATGCTGAGTACGGGTTCCCTTTCTCTGGGATTAAGGTCCACTGATAACTTCGGCACCAAAGCAAACCCGATAATGGTGACGACGAAAAATGCGACGACAATGCGGAAAGGAGTCATAAATAACAAGCTGGACCATCTCAATGAAGGATGGAAAGTTTTATTAAACTAAAAAAATAATAACAAATAATCCTAGTAAACCCCTGATTTTCTTTTAGGAAAAGAAAAAAGCCTCCATTTGGAGGCTTCTCTAGGTATGCATTGCCCAAAATAAAGGGCTATATCTGTGCTTCCAATTTTTGAACCAACACTGATTTGGGAACGGCACCCACCTGCTTGTCCACCACTTCACCATTCTTGAAGATAAGCAGGGTAGGGATACTCCTCACCCCAAATTTCCCGGTGACCTCTGGATTGGCATCCACATCCAATTTGCCGATTACTGCTTTACCCTCATAATCCCCGGCCAGCTCTTCCACTATTGGGCCGATCATTTTACAAGGGCCACACCACTCGGCCCAAAAATCTACTAGAATCGGCTGATCGCCTTTTAGTAACTCCTCAAAGTTATTGTCGTTAATTTCTACTGCTTTTGCCATTTTATAATTTGTTTTATGGATTTCTATAGAAGTATATTGTTAAAGCGATGCGACGTTTATTTAGTTCCGATTTGCTATGTTTAAATTTTATTTTCATGGTACAGGTGGCCTGTCCTAAACCTTTGCAGCAGGAAGGCAGGATTGATTCGAGAGAATCTCGTAACGATATACATCCTTTCGGTTTGTAGTTTTCCAACTGCTCGATTTTTCTATAATTTTTACTTTAGATGATTTTGTAGGCAATTTCAGGGATTTTCCCTAAGGCTTGGATCATGTCATTGGAGGGGTCCACCTGATATTTTTTGGACATCAGGTCCAGGGTGATGTTTTCTTTTTCGTCAATCACATTGATATATAGTTTTGCCTCTCCTTTATAAGCATCTGTTATTTTTTCCAATTTCTCAATTAGATCCAGCGTAAGGTCATCAAGGAGTATGTTTACCCGTAGACCCTTGATCATTTTTCCACGCACCTCACTGAGCAACATGATCTGATTGATCTTAAATTCCAAGTCAGGGCCGTTGAATCGGGGTTTTGTACCCCCCACAATATAAAGAAACCACCCTGGCATGAAATATTCCTTGAATTTCACATAATCATCGCCAAACAAGAAGAAAGTGTGCCCGCCATGATAGTCCTCCATGCTCAAAGTGCCAAAAGGTTTACCCGTCTTTGTAGTCCGGTGAGCATAGGTGGTTACTACTCCGGCTACCTTTATTTCCCCTTTGTTTCTCAGTTTTTCCAGGTCTCCTAATTCCGGAAGAGGGGAATTGGTAAAGGCCTCGATCTCCACCCTGAACTGATCCAGTGGATGACCGGAAATATACAGGCCCACCACCTCTTTTTCTATGTTCAGTTGTTGAAGTTGGCTGAAAGGCTCCATTTTTGCCGCAGTGGGTTGGGGGATTTCCATCCCTGACCCTCCTCCAAAGAGGGAAACTTGAGAACTAGCCTCTTCTTGAATAAGCTTTTGGGCATACTTTACCGCTTTTTCCAAAAGGGGAACATCTCCTTCCGGAGCTTCCAGGTATTGTCTCCTATGATGGTCTTTAAAGCAGTCAAAACCTCCTGCCATGGCCAATACTTCCATGGTCTTTTTGTTGACTGCTCTTAGGTTCACCCTTTTCACAAAATCAAAAATGCTTTTATAAGGCCCATCCTTTTCTCTTTCCTCAATGATGGACTGTACTGCGGCAGCACCCGCACCCTTTATGGCCTCCAGTCCAAACCTGATCTGCCCTTCTGCATTTACCGTAAACCCACTTTTGGATTCATTCACGTCCGGCCCCAGTACAGGAATGCCCATACGCTTACACTCCTCCATGAAAAAGGTCACCTGTGTGATGTCATTCATGTTGTTACTTAGCACAGAGGCCATGTATTCGGCAGGATAATGTGCCTTAAGATAAGCCGTTTGATAGGCGATCCAGGCGTAGCAGGTGGAGTGTGATTTATTAAAGGCATAGGATGCAAAGGCCTCCCAGTCCTTCCAAATCTTTTCCAGTTTTTTCGCTTCGTGACCCTTTGTTGCAGCCTGCTCGATAAACTTTGGCTTCATTTTATCCAGCACATCCTTTTGCTTTTTGCCCATGGCCTTTCTAAGCACGTCGGCCTCCCCCTTTGTGAACCCCGCCAATTTTTGGGAGAGAAGCATTACCTGTTCCTGATACACAGTAATACCATAAGTCTCCTCCAGGTATTCCTTCATGTCCTCCAAATCATAGGTAATGGGTTCCTGACCATGCTTTCTTCGTATAAAGCTGGGGATGTATTCCAGAGGCCCGGGTCTATACAGAGCGTTCATGGCGATGAGGTCCGCAAATACCGTAGGCTTTAATTCCCGCATGTATTTTTGCATGCCCGGCGATTCATACTGAAAAATGCCTACAGTTTCTCCCCTTTGGAAAAGTTCATACGTTTTGGGATCCTCGATGGGGAATTTTTCCGGATCCAGGTATTTGCCAAACCTTTCTTTCACAATTTTTATGGCATCCTTAATCAGTGTCAGCGTTTTTAAGCCGAGGAAGTCCATTTTGAGCAGTCCGGCAGATTCTACTACCGAGTTGTCAAATTGAGTGCAGACCATTTCAGAATCCTTGGCAAGTGCCACAGGGACAAAGTTGGTAATGTCATCCGGTGTAATGATCACCCCACATGCGTGGATACCGGTATTTCGTACCGATCCTTCCAGGACTTTTGCCTGGTTAATGGTTTTGGAGCTGTCGTCTTGTCCTTTAGAGATTCGGATAAGCTCTTGGGCTTTCTGTAAACTTTCCGAATTGTGCTTAAGCTTAACTGAAAGCTTTGTCATGTCCTTGGAAAGCTCGAAGAGGTTTTTGAGCTTGATATCAGGCACAAGCTTGGCAAGCTTATCTGCCTCTGAGAGGGGTAGGTTGAGTACCCTTGCGGTGTCCCGAATGGCGGACTTGGCAGCCATTGTACCATAGGTGATGATCTGGGCTACTTGGTTAGCTCCATATTTTTCTATCACGTAATCTATTACCCTTTGCCTGCCCTCATCATCAAAATCGATGTCAATATCTGGTAGGGAAACCCTGTCAGGGTTGAGGAACCTCTCAAACAGCAGATCGTAGGCAATTGGGTCTACGTTGGTGATGCCCACACAATAGGCCACTGCTGATCCCGCGGCCGAACCCCTGCCCGGACCCACCGATACTCCCATATCCCTGGCGGCCCGGGTGAAGTCCTGCACAATAAGGAAATAGCCCGGATAGCCGGTTCGCTCTATCGTTTCCAGTTCAAAATCCAGTCTCTCCTGGATTTCAGGGGTGATTTCCTCATATCTTTTTTTAGCTCCTTCGTAGGTTAGGTGCCGCAAATAGGCATTTTCCCCCCTTTTACCCCCATCTGCATCATCCCGGGGGTCAATAAATTCATCCGGGATGGTGAATTTGGGGAGCAACACTTCCCGTGCAAGCTTGTAGGACTCAATCTTATCCACAATTTCTTGGGTGCAACTGATGGCCTCCGGGAGATCTGCAAACAGCTTTTTCATTTCTTCCTGAGACTTCAGGTAGAATTCCTCGTTGGGAAAGCCATACCGGAATTCCCTTCCTCGCCTACCAATGTATTTCTTTGGCTTTTCCACCAACTCCCCATCTTTCACACAGAGCAAAATATCATGAGCATTGGCATCAGATTTGGAGTTGTAATAGGTGTTGTTTGCAGCGAAATATTTCACCCCATATTTTTCGGCAAACTTCAATAGGGTTTCATTGACCTTCTCCTCCTCCGGAATACCATGTCGGTTGAGTTCTATGTAGAAATCCTCTCCGAATTGTTCTTTCCACCATACAAAGGCCTCCTCAGCCTGGGTTTCGCCTACATTCAGGATAAGGAAAGGGATCTCTCCCCAAAGTCCACCTGTGGTGGCGATTAAGTCGCCTTTATGTTCTTCTAAAAGCACTTTGTCTATCCTGGGGACATAGTAAAATCCCTCAATATTGGCATAGGAAGCCAATTTTGCCAGGTTATGATATCCTGTCTTATTCTTTGCCAAAAGCACGGTTTGGAATCCGTCGTCTTTATTGGCTTTGTTTTTACGGTCCCTGCAAATGTTAAACTCACAACCGACTATTGGCTTGATGTCATTGGCCAAAGCTTCCTTCACGAAATTAAAAGCCCCCATCATATTACCATGATCCGTCATGGCAATGGCAGGCATGTTTAGTTCCTTGGCTCTTCGAATAAGTGCAGGGATTTCTGAGGTGGCCTGTAAAATCGAATATTGGGTATGAACGTGAAGATGGGCAAAGGGGACATCCACCAAATCGGAAATGTCAGCTTTACCCGCAGCTTGTAAAACTTCTTTGGCGGCCGTTTTTTTCTCATCCTTTGCCTGTGCGAAATTTGCGGCATCCAACTTAGGTGGTTCATAAACAACTTCTTCTAAGCTAACGCCATCTTCCGGGGGCTGTACTTTATGGGAAATCAGGCCGAAAAAGCAACGGGCCGTGGCATGCACGTCATACGCTGCATCGTGAGCATCGGCAAAACCCTCCCCGAAGAGCTTTTGGTGTAGTTCGGTAAGGGTAGGCCACTTATATTTCCCTCCTTTTCCCCCAGGAATAGCACAGAAATCTGTAGATAAGTCCTTGGTGTCCAAGGTGGATTTCTTCAAAAAGTCGTTGGTGAAGGTCTTGCGAAGAAACTCCGCTCCTGTCACCTTAATGTCAAATTCAACATTATGGCCTACCAGGTATTTTGCTTGTTGAAAATCCTTTTCAAAGGACTGGAGTACTGCTTCCAGATCTATGCCCTCTTTCTTTGCACGGGCAGTGGAAATACCATGAATTTTTTCGGCATTATATGGGATATCAAACCCTTCTGGCTTTACGATGAGGTTGTTTTGGGCAATTAGTTTCCCTTTGCTGTCGTGAAGTTGCCAGGCCAACTGCACTAATCTTGGCCAATTATCCAACTTGCTAACGGGAGCATTGTAATCTCTGGGTAATCCGGTAGTTTCAGTATCAAAAATGATATACATAGCAGCGATCGCGTTTTTGGATCACCTAAAATAATTCTAAACTTCGGCTATTGCCAAGGATCCATGAAGTAATTAAAGCGAAAAAAAATAAGCTGGTGGGAATCATTGAGTTTAAGTAATTCCCACCTGCAAAACTTATTTACTCAAAGAAAAGGAGTCCACTATCTCACCTTTCAGATTGAAGGTGTCAAAACTTAG
>PXCO01000306.1 GCA_003565295.1 Cyclobacteriaceae bacterium | reverse complement strand
TGCAGGCACTTCCTATTCATTGGGTTGGCATCGCGACGTCATCCAAATCCCGGAGGAAGAGATCGAAGATAGGTTGTTCTCTCCGGAGAGGTTTCATAACAGCGTACAGATAAATTTACCATTGGTAGATGAAAACTCACTTTGGGTAGTTCCTGGCAGTCACAACAGGCCCAATACGGAGGAGGAAAATAAGGTATTCGCTGGCTCCAAACATTATGCACCATTGGGGGCGGAGATGCCAGGGGGAGTTCCCGTCAAACTGAAAGCAGGCCAGGCCGTATTTTATAACAACAACCTCATCCACAGAGGTTATACCAAGAAGATGGAAATTCCCCGGAGAACTATCCACATGGGGTACCACAGTTCCGCTTTCCCTCCAACATGGCATTTCTATTTGCTCAACCATAATTTATTGACTCCTGAATATTTGGATAGGCTCAGCCCTAAAATGAGAGGAATGATGGAAGAATACCTTGAATGTAGAGCGCAATATCCGAATATGGAAGATACCTGGAAAAAACCGAGTACAATAGCCTAAACCCCAATACGATGAACGACAACTACAATTATGGCCAATTCAATGCCTTTTTTAAGGTAACCCTGACGTTTTTTTTACTCCTTACCTTAGGACAAGCAACCGTTGCGCAGGAAGGTAAGGACGAAGGGAACTCCCTGTTTTCCCAAGACAACTTGCTTGCTTGGTGTATTGTGCCCTTTGATGCAAAAAACCGCAACCCTGTAGAGCGTGCCCGGATGCTCAGCGACCTCAATATTGGTATGCTTGCCTATGATTGGAGGGAAGAACACATTCCCACTTTTGATCAGGAATGGAAAGCGCTAAATGCACATGATGTTGCTTTGCAGGCATTTTGGATGAGTACTGATCAGGACCCATCAGAAAACAAACATGTCCAGGAAATCTTCGATTTTCTGGAGCGCAACGCTATTCATACTCAGATTTGGCTACTTATTAATGGTGGGGAGGGATTCGATGATTTATCCCAGGAGGAAAAGGTGGCATCAATGGGAGAGACGGTCAGTTACATTGCGAAGAGGGCGGCAGCCATTGGCTGTCAGGTAGGCCTCTATAACCATGGACACTGGTATGGAGAACCTGAAAACCAACTAGCCATTATTGAGAAGTTGGATTTACCTAATTTAGGGATGGTATATAATTTCCATCATGCCCAAAAACAGCACGAAAGATTTCCGGAATTTTTTCCAAAGATCGTACCCTATCTTTATTCCGTAAATCTGGCAGGGTTAAAGCATGGGGATACCGAAAAATTCTACGGGATAGGAGAGGGTGATGTGGAGGAAGATTTGATCCGAATAATTAGTAAAAGTGAGTATAATGGACCGATTGGGGTTCTCAACCATGACACTAACAGGGATGCAAAAGTAGGGTTGGAAACGGAAATTGAAGGGCTGAAAAAGGTGTTACAAGCTATAGGGGATGTTGGCGCTTTAGAATCTTACAAATAGCAAAGTAGCAATGGTAAAATTCCTCATTTTAGCGTTGTCCTATGGGGGTGAACCTTAATATTTTTTATGTAGACTCTAGTAATTCTCTTCTGATCTTTAGGACAGATTACACTTATCAGTGTAGGCGTTAATGTAGTGCTAGAAAAAGAAAGACAGGAGGTTTTTAGCTTATTTAATCGCCTGAATTCTCAAGAAGATTACGAAGGAACTGGTATGGGTCTGGCGTTGGTCAAGAAAAGTATTTAAAGAATGGGAGGAGAAATAGGGATGGAATCAGAAGAGGGTAAGGGAAGCACGTTTTATTTCACCGTCAAGAAGAGTTTTGAATCTTAAAGTCAAAAAGGAAAAATATTGATGGTTAAAGGCGGATCAAACGGTGACCCATCTATAAGTACAACCTTCAGGAAAGTGGATGACTTCAATGTCTTTAAGATTTTCATTTAAATGTTGACTTAATGACCTGGTGCCAAATTCTTCAGAAGTTCCATGGTTAATCACTATTAAAGGTTTTCCCGAATCAGTAGCATAGTAGGTTTGAATCCAGGTTCGGACACTATCCTCGATGCTGATATAAATATCGGGTTGCAGATCGGCAAATTTTAAAGGGTCACAAATAGTACCGGTACCCAAGCCTATAGTTTCCACTCGATAGTTTTCATCGCCATAAAAGGCCACACCAGGTTGATTGGCTACAGAAAGGCTCTTTGCCACTCTTCTGGCTATATCAATGGCCTTTCCAGGTTTGGTTTTATAAACATTGTAATAATCCCTGGAACGAATAATATCTTCATTGGTAAAACCTAAAGCTTGTCCCAGGGCAAAAGGTATTCCCCAACCTTTTACCTTATCCAGCACATCATGACAACGAATGATGACCATCCCCTGATCTTCGATCCATTTTTTCTTATCATCGCGAATTTTAAGATAGTTGTCTCTGCCTGGAGAAGGTGCAGCAAGCCAATCTGTATTTTCTGCTTCTAAATCCCAATGGGTATAGAAGGTAGGTTCATGTACTACTAAAACGTTGACCCCCTGAGCATGGGCTTCTTTAAGCGTTTCCCAGTAAGGCATCCATGCAGTTCCTACTTTTTTGATTTCAGTGGCGGGATCACCAATTATAACCCGGTCGACTGAAGGCTCATTGACCTCTACAATGGACCTCAGGTATTCGTTTAATGCTGCTGCGGTCATTTTACCTTTTACCTGGGGAAATTTAAGAAACTGGGATGGAGCCATTGATAATGCCATTCCTGATCCGGAAAGCTGAATGAATTTTCTACGATTCATAAGGGAGTTTATTGTGTTTATTCTGCTGATAACAAGTGCAATTTAGGTAATAAAAATAGTTAGAAGTAGAATCATCAAAATTTTCGACAAATGAATGATGATATTCCTCGGTTTGGGAAATTGTCATAAAAGGAATACAAACTTACGCCGGGAAGCCAGTCAATAGACTGTTTGGATTTATCAATTGTAACTTTTATTTCTTGAACAAATCACGGAGCAGGCAAGATTAAAAGGATTCATAACCGTATTTATCAAGTAATAGCCTATAGGTTCAAGCCCCAACTGGGTGTAGTATCTACTACATCCTTTTATTCCTAACCTCCTCTCCCTCGAAGTAGTAATCCTCTCTATGCCATTTGCAATGGCCAACTAAAGAACTTCTTGGTAGACAAAAGTCTGCAATTTGTACACTGTCTGGCTTTTATCTTGGAAAATCTGACTTATTGTAGCAATGAGAAGGGACTTTACCTCTTTGGTTATGTACTCATGATCATGACCAATCACCTTCATTTGGTTGTTCTACAAAAAGATGGAAAGTTGTCAGGGCGGGTACGTGATTTTAAGAAGTTTACTAGCAAGAAAATATGCTGTATTGGTAGGTTTGATAGAGGTGGATTAATGGTAATTCCCTCCATTTCCAATTGCAAATGATAGAAGGGTAGACAAGCAGTTAATAAACAGTCCTGAGGACTGTTTTAGACTTGGGCCGGGTAGTAGGGAAGGCAAACTACACCCAGCTGCCGCGGAAGGCCTAAACTACATCGGGGGCGGGATTCAAAGCTCCGGTGCATGGTGACTGGGTTCGAAGATACGATGGACGGGACCTTCGCCTCTTGGAAAGGAAACTTTTCTCCCTAAGCCGCATATGATATTGATCTAAATCAGGATTAATGAATTAGTTTTTGTGGCGCTTTGGTTTATTTTCCCGTATAGATATTAAAGTTGTTTTTGTTCAGTATTAAATGAAGCCATATTTGAATCATGAATTAAAACTTTTATGGTTTGGGATTATTGCGCTATGTAATGTGTCAATGACCTTTGCACAAGTCCAAGGCTCAGGAAAGGAATTCTGGTTGGGATATATGGACAACTATAGGATCTCCCCAAATCCCGAGTTTCCCGATGGGCTGATTGACCAGGCGGTACTTGAAATAGTGGCAGTGGAGAACGCAAATGTTAAAATCCTTTTTAAAGGACAAGAGGTTGGTTTCAACTTAACCGAAGGGCAAAATTTCACATATTTTTTTCCTGAAAGTTCAGAAATAATTACCCGGGAGGACGGAGAGGTTACAGACAATGGGGTTCAGGTTTTGTCTGATGGCAATATTATGGTATATGCGTACAATCAAAGGGAAAGAAGTACGGATGCCACTTCTATACTTCCCTTAGAGGAACTTGTAGACGAATATTGGGTGATGGATCATAATGCTAATCGAATGGGCCCTGGGGCAACTTTTGACGGAGTGACCGAAGCAGCAAGTAGTCTTTTGATCGTAGCCTTAGAGGATGATACGACAGTAGAAATTACTCCAAGAAGTAGAACTTTCGATGACAGACCTGGCCTTACGCCCTTTACAGTTGTTTTGCAATCTGGGCAGTCCTATCAGGTCAAGGCAAGAGAACAATTGACCAGCTCCAAGGTACGGGTTATTCAGCAGGAGGGGGAATGTAAGAAAGTGGCAGTTTTTGGAGGAAACAGATGGGGAAATAACAGCGGTTCAGGTCCGGATAACAGCCATATGTTTGTGCAAGTGATTAGTGACCG
>PXCO01000081.1 GCA_003565295.1 Cyclobacteriaceae bacterium | reverse complement strand
GGCTTTCTGGGCATGAAACAACATGTGATGGAAGATGACGGTACGGGATACAAAAGCAGACATAGGCAGGACCTGGTGATAGGGGATGATCGTAATTTCCGCCCGGTTGACATGGAATTTGCCCCTGATGGCTCCCTCTATTTTATAGATTGGCACAATGTTTTGGTGGGGCATATGCAACACAATGCCAGGGATCCACTTAGGGATCACGTGCACGGAAGGGTCTATAGGGTCACCTATCCCTCCAGACCCCTGGTCACCCCTGCAAAGATTGACGGAGCAAGCGTGGACGAGCTGCTGGAAAATTTGAAATTGCACGAGTTCAGGACCAGGTACAGGACACGTAGGGAGCTTAGGGGAAGGAATCCACAAGAAGTGAAAAACAAGCTGAAGACCTGGGTAGAAAACCTGGATAAAAGTGACCCCTTGTATGAACACCGTGTGCTGGAAGCTCTTTGGGTAACCTGGGGGCTTAATCAGGTAGACAAAGATTTGTTGGTACAGATGCTTAATGCCGAAGATTTTAAGGCAAGGGCTGCCGCGGCCAGGGTACTTCGCTATGTGGGGCACCAGGTGGATAACCAGGCCGATCTTCTCAAGCAAGCAGCAGCAGACGAACATGGCAGGGTGAGGCTGGAGGCCATAGTGGCGGCTTCGTGGCTGGATAAGGAAACCGGAATAGAAATCCTGGAAGTTGCCAACGAACATCCCATGGATGATTGGATGATCAAGCCCTTTGAGACCTCCCTTGCGCATCTCAATGATGTGTCCATAGGCTCCGTGAAAATCAGTGCAAGTGGAAGCATTGAATTTCAAAGCAAATCACTGGAAGAAGCCCAGGCTGAGGCCAAACCAACCACTGATTTGAAAGGGGAGGACCTCACCCTGTACCAGATGGGGAAAACCATTTATGGACAAGAAGGTTTTTGTGTGACTTGTCACCAGGAGGACGGAAAGGGGCTTACCGCTTCAGGATTCCCCCCATTGTCCGGAACACGCTGGGTGTTGGGCAGTGAGGACCGATTAATCAAGATCATCCTGCATGGACTAATGGGGCCCATAGAAGTACTGGGGAAAGATTACCCCGGACAGGTGCCCATGACCCCATATGCTGGAATGCTTGATGACAGAGAGGTGGCTGCGGTAGCCACTTATGTGAGGAATTCCTTTGGCAACAAAGCCTCCCCGGTAAGCCCTGAAAGAGTGGCGAAAGTAAGGGAGGAGACTTCAGAGAAAGAAGGATTTTATTCGCCTCAAGAGCTTCTTCAGGAGCATCCCCTGGAGGAACCCAGGGCAAGTAGGTAATAAGAAGTTAGTTGAAAGCGGTTCTTTTTTTGGGACCGCTTTTTTTATAGTTCGATTGGAATGAAACCTTCCAGGATTTATGGTCTTGATGCATATTTTGGATGGTTTTCCACCAAACCTGGCAGGTTTAGTTTTATTTTCCTGGAAAAACCCTTTCAGGATTCATACAATTGAGCCTAACAATAAAGATTTCTACCAAAATCCTGAAAGGTTTTGAACAGCCGGTAGGTTTAGGGCTATTCCACAGCTATTGGCTTTGGGGTTTCGGGGTATTCGTCTATCACTTTGCCGGTTTCATTGATCATCAGAAAATGCTGGTGGGGGCCATGCAAGGTCACAATAATGGCGGAATTTTCCTGGGCAGATTTGTATAAGTACCATACTTCCTCCGGGGTTTTGGGTTCCCTTTTGCCCACTCCCCAGGAACCATCTCCGATATAGACAATGCCATTGGGATCCACTTGGTCTCCACGCAGGGGATAGGTACGCTTGTAGGCGTGGTCATCATTTTCCAGGGCCACACGGACACCATGTTTTTCGAATAGGGGCACCCAATGCTGCAAGACCTGTTCCGACCAGAACTGGTTACGGGTGCCACCGGGTTGAACCCTATGGGATGGGTAGGCGGGTTTGTGGTAAACAGGGATGATATGTGCCTTTCCGGATCGGGCTTCCAGCGTTTTCCTTAGCCAATCGGTTTGGGATCCGCTGATCAGGTTGCTATGAGAACTATCCAGAATGATCAAGGAGAGGTAATCGCCAATATCCAATGCCCCATACCCCGGTTGGCCCGGAAAGGCAAAGAGGCGATAAAAGAAAGGGCCTTTTTCCAATCTCATGGCATCGTCAGGTTCTTCCATTTCTCCTTTTTTCACCTTGGCGATAAAGGCCGGCATGCTGAGCGTTTCTCCAATATTGGTTTCCGATCCGGGGTAATGGTGGTTGATCACATCGTGGTTGCCAATGCCGACGATGATGGGTACCACCCGTCCCTCAGGAGTAATAAGATCTGTTTTCACCCTTTCAAACCAGCTGATCCATCGGTCCAGGTTTTCGGCCATGCCATTGGCATAGGCCAGGTCCCCGCCCCAGACTATGAATTCCGGATCATATTTCATGGCTGCCTCGTTCATTTGGCGGAACATGTCCCCATGGGAAGTATCCCCACCGGCGGCAAAACGCAAGGGTTCCCGGTTGTTGGTCGGTAGGGTATTGAAATTGTACACCCGGCTGAATTCCCCTACACGAAATTCATAGTTGGTTCCTGGTTCAAGGCCGGTGATTTCCACGCGGTGGATGGTACGGTCGGAGTGGGGAAATTCATGTTTAGCGGCCTCAAGTTCTCGCCAGTCCTCATCGGGGCCGTTTCTGTAATAGAGCAGGGAAAGCGCCTGGTCTTCGGGATGTGTATGCCAGTCGACGGTCATGGTGCGGGTGGGATCCTGCTGCCAGGTGAGGACCAAGCTAACGGGTTCCGTTTGGGCGATGGTACCTGCACAAAGGCAGGTGCACAATAGCTGAAAGATAAAGAAGCGTAACCAATGAGTGGTGGTAAAAAGGGAAAGCATGGATTAAGGGTTTTTGGTAAATATACCGAATTAGGGGGAAGATGGCCTATTGCCCTCGATAGTAAAATGATCTCTCTATTGTTTTTAAGCGATCGCATGGTTGCAAAGTATTCGATTATAACCAATAATTCGAGTAGATTATTTTGATCTCTATTTTTGCATTAATCATTTAGGTTATCTACTTTTAGTAATGAAAAACAAAATTTGCTGAATGTGGAAACAATAGGCATACCATTTTATAGAATAGGGGCTTTTATATTGTTAGTTTCCCTTTTTGGTTGTCTGGAGGAAAAAGATCCTTTTCTTCCATCAGTGGATGGCCCCTTGTTGCAGCGGGTAGAGATGGAAGGCAAACCAAGTGAACTTCTGGACTATGACAATCAGGGACGTATTCGTACTTTTAGCAGTTCCATATTCTACCGCCGTTACCATTTTGATGCCCAGGGTCAATTGGCGAGGGAGGAGGTTACTGTTTCTCCGGATAGCTTTCGCTCCTATATGCCAATTGACGGGGAAAGGGATTGGGCCGATCCAAAAAAGCATGGGATAAGCGGCCATTCCACCTATGTTTATGACGAAGCAGGCAAAATTGAGCGGATAGCATATTTTATTTCACATCAAGATGAATTGCGTTCCACACGTGCCTTTGTTTACGGAGCGGATGGTTTTGTGGAACGAATGAATTTGTATGACGGGGAAGAGGTGCTCCGACAGTATTGGACTTATGGCTATGATGGGAAAGGAAACCTGACCGAAGAAAACTACTATGTAATGCAGGAGGGAGAGACCATTCACATGACACGGACGCAATATGCCTTTGATAGCAATCCCAATCCGTACCGAGTATTGGCAGCCACCGGGAATCCAGGCATTTTTAGCAATCCCAACAACATTGTTCGCATTTCGGTTACAGCGATTAGTCCAGATGCAGCAGAATATCCGGAGCGAAGTTTTGAATTTGAATACGACGCTGAGAGCGGGTATCCGGTAGGGAGTAGTTCGGGAGAGGTGTTTGTTTACCGATGATCAGAGAAACCAATGAAATGGCTTTTATGAATTTTGTGTTAGTACCAAATATTGGTAATTTTATGGTGAAGCTAACGAATTATATAATGGCCAAAAACACATCAATATCCTTAGGAGATTACTATGACAGTTTTATCGAGAATCGTCTTAAAGAAGGGCGATTTAAAAATGCCAGCGAAGTTATACGTGCCGGTTTGAGGTTGCTGGAAGAAGATGAAAACAGGAGCGCAATGCTCAGGGCTGAAATAGAAAAAGGCATCGAAAGCGGAATCAATGAGGATTTTGATCCTGAGGACTTTAAAAGCAAGATTAAGAAAGAGCATGGCATAGATGGGCCGGTTTAGGTTAACTCAAGAAGCCACAAAAGATCTCCATCGGATATGGGGACATACTTTTCAGGAAATGGTCAGTTCAGCAAGCTGACCATTATTTTGACCAGTTGTTGGAGGTTTGTCAGCTGATAGCAGATAACCCCGAACTAGGAACTGAGCGAAGTATTATTATGCCAGGACTAAGGGGATTAAAGAAAAGCAGACATCTTATTTTTTATATGCTGGGAACAGACAGGGTTTACATTGTCAGAATACTTCATGAACGGATGGATGTTAAAAAGAGGTTTTAAACAGCTGTATCACAGTGCGGAACTATTAT
>PXCO01000018.1 GCA_003565295.1 Cyclobacteriaceae bacterium | reverse complement strand
TAAAATTACTTAAAGAAGAGCAACATTAGTCTTGGCTTTTGACAGTTGAACCCAAGCATGACGAGCACGTCACACACTAGTATGCCCCCCTCAGATAGCTACGGGGCTGTCGGGAGATGCGAGATTCTCCCGAAGTGAATTCCCCGAAACGAGTTCCCCGAAACGAGTTCGGGGCAGGCTGGGGGAGGCTGGGGCAGGCTATCCCGACTTACAGTGCGGGACAAGTTATGACCGATCAAAAGACAATCATAAACAGATGATATAGACTGTAATATAAATTAACTTGAGACCATTGTTAGTAGATACTGCCAAGCCATCGATAAGGACGGCGAAATTAGTGATTGGAAAAAACCTGATTAAAATTTTTATTGCAGGTACCTTCATAGGGTTATTTCATGTATATGATATTTGGGTAGGAGCTGTTTTGGCTGTTTACCTGGGGATTTCCTTATGGAGAGGATGGAATAAAGATCCCGAAGAAGGCAGAGTTGTCCTAACCGGTACCTTACTGAGCGGAGGATTGGGCGTATGCTGTGAACTTTGGGGAATTTATTTTGGCCACTGGGAATATCATGATCTTGGTAGCCGGGAGTTTCCTTTTTGGCTACCTTTTGCCTGGGCATTGGCTTTTACATTTATCTATAGGTTAGAAAAAAACCTCTTCCTTGCATTAGCATTGACCAACGAATCGCAAAAGTGGATCGTTGCGCTCGCAATGGTAATGATCTTTCCCACGCTGGGAGAAATCATCACCATTAATTTAGGAGTTTGGACCTATTACTGGCCTTACCAGATCTTTGGTGTGCCATTACTGGCCATAATCCTACTCATGGTGTTTCATTCAGGAGTCAATTTCTTGATGACTGTGATCTGCAAGACCAGATCATGGCCGAACCTAGTCTTTAATCCCTGATAAACCTGGCCTCAATCGGCTTAGTTTATCGCACCACGGTCTCCAGGGTAGCCAAATATACCCACTTCTGATCCCGGGATTGCAACCCCTTTTCTATGGCCACAAGCTGATTTTCGTTCAAATCTATGTCTTCATATTCTAGGGAATTGAAAAACTGAAGGTAGTTTTTGTAAACATTCATCGTCATATGTGTAGAAGCCGCCTCACTACCCGTAGGAACAGCTGTTCTCAAAAAGCGCCAGTTTTCCATTAACCCCGCTTTGATTTTCTTGGCATGGATAGGAAGAAAAACCTCCCTTTCTGCGGTCTCATATTCCTCAAAGCGCCCTTCCATAGCTTTCATTAAATCAAAAGAAGCCAATGTACCAGGCTTATATTGAAATTCATCGTCTGTACTGGCCACCTCTACCATATACGACCTAAGCGCCAAGTCTCTATCATCGTGGGCATCCCTGATTTTCGTTTTAAGTTCATCCTCAGACATATTCGGAAAGGCTTTTTTCCCATTTTCAATCAAAAAGTCTATCTCACTGCCATTCATCATTTTTACGGGATCATTATAATAAGTGACAGTAGCAAAATGAAAAGCGTCCGGATCTGAACTTCTCCGCAAGGACCAAAGGTCCCAGCCTTGAATATCCCCTGAATTCACCGCCTCTTGATAAATGGAAGAAAGAAAATCTTTGTTTTCCAAATAATCCACAGTCTTACCGGCTTCAATCCTTATAAATTCAAATACCAGGTAATTCTTTTCTTGAGCCATAAGGGGCAGGCAACACATCGCCGCCAACACCCAAATACAAGCAATATTTTTCATGATCGAATCTGTTTAGTGTAGGGTAAAGCTGCTTCATCAACATTTCAAAACAATTTAAACAAAAATAAAACCTTTTGCATAATTTTAATCACAAAATTATTGCCAAATTTAATTGAAGGAAGATTAAAAAGTGCCCTACCCGGGGTAGTTAATGAATGAAAAACAATGCTGTTTTTTATACCGGAAGACAAAAAATCCCGGGTAAACCATCACTTTCTCAATATCATGGTAAGTTTTTCAAATTTCATGAAGCCGAATTTGGCGTAAAACTCTTCCATTTCAGGTGCAGCATTTAAAAATAAGGCATCCAGAGGTTTGCTTAACTCAAGGATTTCCTGCATCAATTTTTCCCCCAGACCTGAACCCCTGTGATTTTGATCGACAATCACATCATCCAGCAAACCCCGGAAGCAACCATCCGTGATAATCCGGGCAAACCCCAGTAGTTCATCATCCTCATAAATACAGACCGTCCAGTCCCCATTTCTAAGCATTTTTCCCACATCTCCAATTTTTCTATTCTTTGCCCAATCTACCTGTGCAAACAATTTCATCAGGTCCTTTGCGGTAGGGGCGGAATTCACTTTAACTTTTATCATTGGCTCGGCATTTGTTTTAAAATTTAAATCTATTTTTAATCTAACAACAAAACAATCATTTATGCATATTGCCATCTCAGGAAACATAGGATGCGGCAAAACAACTTTGACTAAAATGCTTGCCCGGCACTATGGCTGGCAAGCGGTATTTGAGCCGGTAGAAGAAAACCCCTATCTTGCTGACTTTTATGAAAACATGGCCCAATGGGCATTTCACTTGCAAATTTATTTTTTGCATAGCCGCTTCGAACAAATTAATTTCATCAACAATAGCCAAAATAGCACTGTTCAAGACCGTACCATCTATGAAGATGCCCATATTTTTGCTGCTAACCTTTATGAATCCGGGTACCTAGAAAAAAGAGATTATGAAAATTACCTCAACCTTTTTACCACCATGATGTCTTTTGTGAAGCCACCCGACCTGCTTATTTACCTTAAAGGTGACATTTCCACCCTGGTAGCCCAGATAGAGAAGAGAGGAAGGCCCTTTGAAAATGGCATGAGGCTAGATTATTTAAAAAGCCTCAACAAAAAATACGAAGATTGGATACGGAAGTATAAAGAAAGCAAAGTGATCACCATCAATATTAATACATTGGACATATTAGGAAATAGGGAAGACTTCAGTTATGTGGTGGAACAAATTGACCGCGAAATACATGGACTGTTTTCCTGAACCTATCCAAGCTTTCTCCGTAGCCACTTCGCCAGTATACCCCTGGTGCCCTCGTCCGGATTAAGTAGCAATTGATCAATTTTCTTTAAGCTCCCCCCTATCATCAAAGTCTCATGAATGGGAATCCGGATTAATCTGTATCCGTGAAGCCGACTTAATAAGTCATATTGGGCATCATTGTAGGCGTTAAGTTTCCAACCTGCAGACCCATTGCCAGAAAGATCACCCGCCTCTTCCGAAGGCCCAAAACTTCGGGTAGCGATTGGGGGACCATTCCATATCCTTTCTTGCATACCTACCTGAAGACAGGATTTTTCCAATTGCCTGCAAAGTCGTTGATACAACACCTGCCAAGGATAGGTGAAAGTATCGTACAGCGCGCCCCTGAACGTCAAGGCCCTGTACCGGTTGAAGTGCTCCGCATCATCATAAAGTAGCAAATGTCTATCTATCCGAATATCAAAACGGAGCCTATGCAAATGCACCGGGGTACCCCTTCCCCCCAAAGCTTCAAAAATTTCAACTAGCAACGCCAGCCCCTTTTCGTCAAGAAGGTCATTGTTCACTGGCAAGGTGAAGTCCTCCTCTAACTCCACATCTGCGTCTAAAAGGCATTTCACTAGGGTATTTACTTTTTGCTGGTGTCCCGCCATCAGGATTGATTTTTTTTCAAAAGCTCCCAAGTGTGATCAGCCAATAATTTGACTTCGGCCACAAAGCTTACAAATGGCTTTTTCCTTCCCCATTCTTCAGGGCCTACCATACTTAAAAAATCATTCCCATCCTCTCTTTGGTACAGGTAGTAAGTGTGATTGATGAGAGGTTCGAAACTGATGCTTGCCTGGTATATCCTTTCGGAAACCTCTACTCTTGATTGTATACGCTTTGCCTGCTCTGCCAGCACCTGCATTTGCTGGTAAATCTGAGCCATCTGCATGTCCGTTTGTGCATGCATGGCCGAAACGGCTTTACCCACAATCTTACCCTTATCCTCCGGTTTCACCAGGGCGCTGCCACTGTGATGTGCATAGGGAAGCGTACTTGGTATCTCCGTAGTTTTATCCTTTAATTCCTCAAGGTCAATCTTTGAAATATCCGTTTTCTTTGGCTTATTCATTTTCGTTAGTTTCGGTACTGGGCGCCATTCGCTCTTTCAAATTTCCTTTGGCTCCAGGAAAGGTAGTCTGCCTGGCCATATCCCAACTTATGGCTAAGATGATCACCAGAAAAAGGACTGCCAGGACAAGAAAGATTACTTTATTTCTATTCATGTGTTTATATTTTCTTTTCAGCGACCACATAGCCTGCCCCAGCCTCCCCCAGCCTGCCCCGAACTCGTTTCGGGGAACTCGTTTCGGGGGACTCGTTTCGGGGGAATCTCGCTACGCCCCGTATAGCTATCGGGGCATCCCAGTGTGTGACGTGCTCGTCATGCCCTGACTGCCGTCAGGACAGGCTCGATTTCATGTGTTGATATTTTTTTTCAGCGGACACATGTAATTGTTAGAGTTAGATACTCCATTTGCAAATCTAATTTCTAAAGCTTAAAAAACCCTCAACTCTTCAAAAAGTTCAGTCAATACCTACTCAATCTTGGCTTTTGGCTATAGAAATAGGCCATGAACATGCCAACACAAGTTCCCGCAAGGTGGCTCTCCCATGATACCCTACCTGTGGAACTTGGGATAATTCCGTACACAATACTCCCATAGGTCAATAATACGGCGATGGAAATCAAGATGGCCTTGATCGATCCTCTAAACAAGCCCAGGCAAATTAAAAATACCGCCAATCCATAAACCAATCCGCTGCTTCCGATATGAAAATAAGGACGGCCAAAAAGCCAAACGATAAAATTGGTGACCCCATAGCAACTGATCACTACTTGGTCAGCCACCCGGTCGTAAAAAAAATACAGGCAGGAACCCAGAAAAAAAAGGGGGAAAATATTGGCCATCAAATGGATAAAGTTGCCGTGGATCAGTGGAGCCAATAGTAATCCGGATAATCCGGTAAACGTTTGAGGCAATATTCCCAAAAAGCCAAGGTCCAAATCCAAGGAAAGCTGAATCAAAAAAACCAAAACGATTAAAAAGCAGAACCACAAGGGTATAAAAATACTTTCTTTTACCCTTTTATAGAATATCCATTGCTTTTTTTGCCCCATTTCTTTAAATACTTTTAAAATTGATGTACTTTAGCAGATGTAAATATGCCTAACTAATTTATAAGATAGTAATTGAAACGTATATCTTAAACCGATAATTTTCATGTACAGTTTGATAAATCCTGAAGTGATTTTTCATTTTTTTGATGAGGATCCACAGATGGTTAATGAAATGGTGGGCATCATCATTTCCACCAATCTTCAGGAACTTAGGGGGTTGAGGGGAGTATTTGAAAGTGGCAACTTTTATCAGGTGAAGAAGAAGTGTCACAAATCTAAACCTAGTATGAGCTATTTAGGGGCTATTAAAGTAAGAAGCACCTTGGAGAGAATAGAGGAAAATGTAGAAGTGTCTTTCGAGAAATACTATCCAAATTTAATCGAGGAACTTGACCTATTAGAGAAAGAGCTAGGAGAATTTTTGGATCATATTAATTCCACCGGTAAGGTAAGTTCGCAATTGAATTAGTATTTTAAGGCAAGGCAAAAGCCATATACACATCTCCCGAAGGGGTGCCTATTCGGTTGCCCCCTCCTGCTGCTATTACCACATATTGTTTACCGTCCACTTCATAAACAGCGGGCACGGCGTAGCCCCCATAAGGTAATTGGTATTCCCAGAGCACCTCTCCCGAATCGGCATCAAAAGCCCTGAACATCTCATCCGCTGATCCTCCAATAAAGACCAGCCCCCCAGATGTGGCCACACATCCACCAAAATTTTGGGTGCCTGTATCAGGCAAGCCCCTTTTCTTGAGTTCAGGATATGCACCCAGGGGCACCTTCCAGTCTATACTCATGGTAGTAAGGTCTATAGCATTGAGTGTTCCCCAAGGGGGGCGGGAAGCTGGGAAGCCCTCCTGATCCAAAAATAGCCGGAATCCCTTCAATACATACCTTTCCAAACCGGACGGGGCAGCGGTTGCTGCATCCTCCGGAATCTTCCCCTCTTTAAGGAATGTTACCAGTGCCTGCAATTGCTTTTCCCCAAATTGAGAAAAGGCTGGCATCACCCCCTTTCCCCCAGTAATAATGGTCTTGATTTCCTGATCGCCGAATTTATCCCCAAGCCCAAGCAGGGATGGATAAGCATCTGCCAATCCTTTCCTGTCTGTCCCATGGCAGTTTGAACAATTCAACATATAGGTCTGATAACCTGAAACCGCTCCATCGGCATTTTCATCGCCCTGACTTACCCTATCCAATTGCAGGATCATAGGTAGTTCGTTTGAATTTACATAGAGCCTTTGGGAAAAGGGGTCATAAGAAGCCCCACCCCAAAGCATGCCACCACGGGTTGCGGGCATGGTGATAGTCCCTTCTATGCTCGGCGGGGTGTACATCCCCTCATTTCTATGCTTCTTTAGTTCTTCTCGTGCATAGGCATTTGCCTCAGGGGAAATATTGGTAAGGTAAGTGCTGTCCAACCCTTGTGGAACCAGTTGGATCCCTTGATTGAACTTTTGCACGGGGTGAGCCTTTTCTCCCGGTACATAGGAAGGGGGAACCTCCCTTTCTTCCATGTTTAGCAGTGGTTCCCCGGTATATCGGTCTAAGACAATAAGCTCTCCCATTTTCGTGGGTTGGATCAATGCTTTTCTCCTGGCACCCTTCCAGGGAATTTCAACCAGGTTGGGCGCACAGGGCAGGTCATAATCCCAAATATCATGGGTTACCGCTTGGTAATGCCATTGCCGCTCCCCTGTTTTGGCATCCAGGGCGATGACGCAGTTCCCGAAAAGGTTCTCCCCTAAACGGTTGGCACCATAGAAATCATAGGTGGGGGATCCAGTGGCCACAAAAACCCAACCTTTTTCCTCATCTAGGCTCATTCCTCCCCAGTTGTTGGTTCCTCCGTAGTTTTCCCCCTCTATCCATTCCCAGGTATCATGCCCGTACTCCCCCTCTTGGGGAATGGTATGAAACCTCCAGGCAAACTCCCCGCTCATTACATCATAGGCACGTATATGCCCAGGGGAAGCATCAAACCCCTCACCTGTAGCTGAACCAATGATAAGCAAATTCTCATATATTATACCCGGTGTGGATAAGGCAATGGATATTGATTCAGGATCCCTTCCCAAATCCTCCCTTAAGTCAATTTTCCCATCATCCCCGAAAGACCGGACAAGGGTGCCATTCAAGGCATTGACGGCAAAAAGGTAATGACCGGAGGACATAAACACCCTACCCTCCTGACCATCATCTATATACGTTACCCCACGGTTAACCCCAGACCCCTCTTTAAATTCGGAAGCAGAAAACCGCCAAAGCTCCTCCCCTGTATCTGCGCTCAGGGCAATCAAATCTAGTTGGGGCGAAGTCACATACATCCTATCCCCTATAATGATAGGGTTACATTCCATGGGTGTTCGGTTTCCCGCGTCTCCAGTACTATAGGTCCAGGCTGGGGCCAGGAGATGAACATTGTCTTTGTTGATCTCAGACAATGAGGAAAACTGGGAAGCATCCTTTGAGCCCCTGTAGGTATCCCAACTGCCATAAGCATCCTTTTTATCAGGTGCACCACATTGGATATAAAGTATACAGGCTAAGGGGAAAAACAAATAAAAACTTTTTCTCATCTTCTATTTAGCACTTAAATCATAAAAATCGTCATCACTGAGCCAGTCAGGCTCCGGAAAATTCCGTATGGGTGAATATCGGACGTATGTTTCGTAGATATCACCTTTCCCCGTCACCCTGGGATCCCCGGTCGCCATAAGATATCCCCCAAGTGAAGCCCTATGATCTCTCAAATCCTTAAAATAAGCCGGGTCATCGGCCAGGTTATTTAGGCAGTAGGGGTCTTTTTCCAGATCAAAAAACTCCTCCTCAGGCCTTTTCTGTACTGCCATATCAAAGTAAGGTTGAATATCGGGGTTCTCTCGTTGCGCTATCATAAAATCAAAAGTGGGGCAGGCATCGATATCGTGATAAGCATCGTGCATAGGCCCCAAAGTGCCGTCTGCCTCATATTTCTGAGGGGCACCTGCAGGCCAGCGTTCGGGTCTAAAGTTACGTGTATACAAAAATCGATCAGTACGGATGGCCCTTTGGGGATAAGTGAGGTTATTCCAACGTGAACTGCTGTGCCGCTCCCTGGCAGAAAAGACTGCCTTTCTTTTTTCATCCAATTTACCGGATCCTTCATTCAGTAAAATATTCATCAAGCTCTTACCCTCCATCGGATAATCCCTTTGTAACTGGCCAAATCTGCTTCCACTGGCCGCCTCCAAAAAAGTAGGCGCCAGATCGGTTAAGCTGACCAAATCATCCACATTTCTCCCACCCTTCACCTGATTGCCCCATCGAATGGCCAAGGGAACATGAAAACCATGTTCATACAAATTTGCCTTGGCCCTGGGAAAGGCCATGCCGTTGTCCGACGTCACTACAATGAGGGTATTGTCTAATTCCCCCATTTCTTCAAGAAGGGTAATCATTTCACCCAAGTGTTGATCAAACCATTCGATTTCCAAAGCATAATCCAAGAGATCGCTGCGGATCTCAGGGGTATCCGGCAAGAAGGCCGGGACGTTGACAGAAGAAGGATCTTTTCCGGCTTTCAACCCGGAGCCTTTTTCAAACACCCTATGGGGCTCAGAAGCTCCATACCAGAAACAGAAAGGCTGACCTGTGTCCCTATCTTCCATGAATTTGGCAAAATTGCCCGAATAATCATTGTTGCTGATCCCGGAAGTGGGTGGATCAAGTTTTTTATCTTGATAGGCATCTCCTGCAGGGTTTCTTACCCTTCCGCTAATCTCCCAATTTCCTGGGCCCCAGCCTTTTTGGGTATACCCCACCTTGTATCCCATATTTTCCAAAATATCGGGGTAGACGGTGTATTTTGTGGGGAATTCACTGGCATGCGTACCTGCATCTTCCAACTGCCATGTATAATTTCCCGTCAAAATAGCAGCCCTGCTGGGACTGCAACCGGGTGAAGCCACAAAGGCTTTGTGAAAAAGCACCCCCTCCCTTGCAATACGGTCAAATGCAGGGGTCTCTACCCATTTTTCACCATAGATAGAGGCATGGGGATAAGATTGATCATCCGATATTACAAATAGGATATTGGGTTTTTTATCTTCCTCTAAAGTGTAGGAATATGCCAATTTATCTGTATCCTCTTTTACCCTTTGGGGCCCGCAAGCCCAAAAGTGAAATAGTCCCGTTGCCAAGGTGGCCAGAACAAGCGTTTGTTTGTTTATCTCCATGATGCTTAGCGCTGAAATAGACCAGTATTTCCTTTTTCCCATAATGGCATTAATTGATCAATGATTGCTGGAAATTCACTTGCCAAATTTTTGGATTCCAGAGAATCGATTTGGTGATCATACAATTCCACCGTGGGAGATTCTTCCCTATAAAATTTAGTTAACCTGTACCTTTCATTCCTCATGCTAATACCTTTGCTAAAATAGCTAAAGGCAAGATTTTCACGGTCTGTATCCTGGCCGTCCCTTACTAATTTCACCAGGCTTTGACCGTCCAGGTTCATGGTCTTGGGAAGCCCACACCACTCTAGAAGGCTTGGATAAAGATCTATACTGGACACTACAGCATCCCCCCCCACCCTTCTGGGGGCCTCACCCGGAACCCTTATGATTAAAGGGCTTCTTAAGGCAACTTCAAAATTGGTATGTTTTCCCCAAACCCTATGGTCACCAAGATGCCATCCATGATCTCCCCAAAGGACCACAATTGTATTCTCCGAAAGCCCCAATTCTTCTAGCCGATCCAATACTTTGCCAATTTGCGCATCCACATAACTAACCGAGGCAAAATAGGCATGCCGAAGAATCCTGGCATAATCATCGGAAAGTCGTTGGTCTAAACTTGCCTTCTCCTCCCCCGCTTCATACTGGTTAAATTCCCCCATATTTTGCAAACTTGCTTTGTGAACTCCTTCCGGCAAATCAGGTACCGGCGAAAGGGGGATTTTTTCCCTATCGTAAAGGTCCCAATATTTTTTTGGCGCTGTAAAAGGCAAATGAGGTTTGAAAAATCCCACGGCCAATAGAAATGGCTCTTCCCTGCTGTTTAATTCACTCAACTTCTCTACTGCCAAATCTGCCGTGATGCCATCTGGATAACCCCTGTCGTCCACATCTGCCATTTCATAGGGTTTCACTTGTTTGTTTTTTCCCTGTCGGTTGCTGCCATCCGCATACCCAAAAAAGGCATTCCACCCGGTTTCCCATTTGTCGGCATCAAACAAGAATTCGTCCCAACTATGTGGCATTTCCATCTTGGCTCCCTCAGGGGATTCGTTGTAACCATACCATAGACCATCTACCGAATGACTGATTTTTCCAAGACCCACAGTATAATACCCATTTCTTCTAAAATGATGTACAAAACTTTCCGGATTTTCCTTTTCCGGTTCATTGGAAAGGAATTCTTCCACGGCTGAATTTTGAAGATGCCTGGGTGTTCGGGGCAAAAGACCGGTTAGTATGCTGCAGCGGGAAGCACCACAAGTCGGCACTTGCACATAATGGTTTTCAAAAATTGTCCCGGATGCAGCAAGTTTGTCGATATTGGGACTTTGAATCATGGAATTGCCAAATGCGTTGATATCCGGCCTCAGATCGTCTACGGCAATAAATACCACATTGAATGGTTGTTCATTTTTTTCTTTGGGAGCTGAACAGGAAAAGTAATGGCAAATTGAAAGCAGCCATAATACTCGGTAAATTTGGGTCATGCTAGTGTTGAATTTTCCGTCCCAACCTAACAAAATTACCTTGCAATGCCTAACACTTAACCGATATTTGGTAAATTCATCTTTTCTTTGGTGAATCAACTTGTCCCACTTAAAATAATTATCCTTTGGAAAGTTCTATTGATGCACATGCTGGATGTTCGAAATGGAAAATGGAGATTTATAGGATTTTGATTTTAATGGTCATTGCCTATTTTCTATCCTATCCTACTTCGACCGCTCAAATTACCTGGAACTGGTACAATCCACAGGAAGAGCAAGCTATTAGTGGTCAAGGTTGGAAGGGCATTGGGTATGGGAGGTTACCCATGGATGCAAAGGAAAAGGTGAGGCCCCCCGTTTGGAACCTTTCCCAACACAGCGCCGGCCTCAAAATCAATTTTTTCACTCTTTCTGATAGTATCCAAATTAGATATCTGCCCACTGGCAAACTAGAAATGCCCCATATGCCTGCAACCGGTGTTTCAGGCTTAGATTTATATATCCGTGAAGAAGATGGGGATTGGAATTGGGTAAAAGGGACTTATCAATTTTCGGATACCATAACTTATACTTTTGCGATTACTCCCAGGGCTAAGACAGACTATGAAGGCTTGCTTTACCTGCCTTTATATAATGGCATTAGCTATTTAGAATTAGGAGTAAAAGGTAGTTTAGAGTTTATTGACCCAGAAAGCGAAAGACTTCCAGTTGTAGTTTACGGTACTTCCATCGCTCAAGGAGCCTGTGCATCCAGGCCAGGAATGGCATGGCCAGCCCAATTAGGTCGGTTTATTGATTTTCCATTAATAAATCTCGGCTTCTCGGGAAATGGTAGATTAGAACCAGAAGTTCTTAAATACATTTCAGAAATTTCCGCTTCCTTGTATATTTTGGATTGCTTACCCAACCTTGTGCCCTTCGCGGGATTTTCGGAGGCAGTGGTGAAAAGCAAATTGAATGATGCTGTGAATTTTTTAAAGCGGTATCATCCAAACACCCCAATATTGCTTGTTGAACATGCCGGGTATTCCGAATATTTAACGAATGAAGTAAGGAACTCAGCAGTGGAAAATGTAAATAATTGGAGCCGATCCGTTTATCAGCAATTGCTCCTGGAAGGGATTGAGGATATCTACTACCTTGAAAAGGATGATATAAAAATGAAGATGGACGCAACAGTGGATGGCACCCACCCTAGTGACTGGGGAATGTATCAATATGCTAGAGCCTATCAGGAAATACTTGAGTTCATACTGGATTAATATGGGAATTTGGGAGATTTTTCTAAAATTCAAGTGAGAAACCCTTATTTTCCAAGTGTATTTTTGTTTCAAGATCAAATCCAGGACAAACTATGCACACTCTTTCTGTCTCCGTTTTGCTGCTAGGCTTCACCATTAGCCCCTTATTTGGGCAGACACCATTGAATTTTGAAGAAGCAGAAAAACAGCGAGTATTTGTGCTCACCGATATCACCAATGAGCCCGATGACCAACAATCCCTGGTGCGTTTTCTGGTTTATGCCAATGAATACGACATCGAAGGGGTAGTGGCTACTACTTCTACCCATTTGAGAGGATCTACCAGAAAGGAAAAAATTGAAGAACTTATCCGAAATTACGGAAAAGTAAAGACTAATTTGGACAGACATGCAGAAGGATTCCCCAGCATGGAAGAGCTCTTGAGCATTACCTATGAACATTTACCCTTGTTCAGTATGGAGGGTGTAGGTGAAGGGAAGGATTCTCCTGGTTCGGAAGCCCTTATTGCTGCGGTGGATAAGGAGGATGCGAGACACTTGTGGGTCTCGGTATGGGGCGGTGCAAATTGCCTGGCCCAGGCCTTATGGAAAGTCAAAAACACCAGGTCCCCACAAGAAGTGGAGGAATTCGTGTCAAAACTCAAGGTATATACCATTTCGGATCAGGATTTTTCGGGCCAATGGATACGGCATGAATTTCCTGGGATATTTTACATTGTGGATGCCAGTGCAGGTGATACTTGGTTTGAATATTACCGCGCCACGTGGACAGGTATTGCAGGGGACAAATGGTATAAGAATGGGCCAGGTCATAAATTTGAGTTGGTGGATAATCCCTGGTTACGCGAAAACATCATGGAAGACCATGGCCCTTTGGGCGCAAATTACTTGGAATCCGATTATATTATGGAAGGGGACACTCCATCATTTATCGGACTCATTCAGAATGGCCTTGCCTGGTATAAAAGTCCTGCATTTGGCGGCTGGGCAGGAATGTATGAACATTACAGGTCTTACGGGGAAAAGGACAAAATCTGGACCAGTTCGGTCAACACTCAAGATGAGATCATCCTTCCCGACGGAAGGGCCGAGGCCTCTAATCAGGCTACTATTTGGCGATGGAGAGAAGCTTATCAGCATGATTTTGCAGCAAGAATGGATTGGAATGTGGCCGAAAATTTCCAGGAGGCCAACCACAACCCTGTCATTGTGTTGAATGGCAATAAGGGTAAATCCCTGGCAACCGCTATGATAAACCCAGGAGAGGAAGTACACCTAAGTGCAGCAGGAACCGAAGACCCTGATGGGGATGAGCTAAATTATAAATGGTTCTTATATCGGGAAGTCAGTGGGTTTAGTGGTGATTTAGGCCTTAGAAATACAAATGCTAAAGAGGTAAGGTTTACCATGCCCGAATTAGGAAAAGGTCAAAATCTACACCTCATTTTAGAGGTAAAGGATAATGGAGAACCATCTTTGTTTTCCTATAGAAGGATAATATTAAGTAACCCTTAACCCTTCAGCAAACCTCCTAATATTGCATGGCATTTACATTTAGACTGAAGACGGGTAAGTCAAGGTAAGAAATCAGGTTTTCGGCGACACTAGGAAGAAACAATTGCTGTAAGTCATTTCTTCCATGTGTGATTAAAGCCACCCCATCAGCTTCTACCTTCTTGGCAAACTGCATAATGCCTCTTTCTACCCTGTAGGCAGAATAGATATTTACATCATAAGGATAAGGTCCAAACTCATTTAGAAAACCATTTCCTAATTCAATGATCTGCTCATCCTCCAAAAAATCGCCAGGGGTATTCACATACAACACTTCAGGGGTTAGGTCCAGTGATTGG
Source organism: Cyclobacteriaceae bacterium (assembly GCA_003565295.1). Taxonomy (GTDB): domain Bacteria; phylum Bacteroidota; class Bacteroidia; order Cytophagales; family Cyclobacteriaceae; genus Pleomorphovibrio. The sequence goes on along the minus strand of PXCO01000018.1, from coordinate 4,476 downwards.
ATCATGTTCATCATGACCTGAAAAGCCTTCCCGGAAGGGTTTTTTAGGTCTGTAGCGAATACCACTTTTTTCAAGGCATCAGGTTTTCGGTCCCTTTTAACCACCATTACAGGAATATGACTGTTTCTAAGCATATTATATGTATTGGACCCCAGCATGTGGTCCTTAAAACCATAGTTACCATGTGATCCCATGACCACCAAGTCAAATTGCTCTTTGGTTAAATATTGACTAACCTGCTCCTTCCCATCACTGAATTGCATGTGGCTTCTTCCCTCTAATCCAAGTGTCCTCACCTCCTTTAATCTTTTGGAAAGCTCTTCCTTGGCCTTATTTATAGCAGTCTTGGTTTCCGGGTACAAGTTTTCCTGTTCCCTGGTCAATTTCGACCAGATGACCGGAGTAATCAGCACATGCAAGAGGACAATTTCCGAATTGTGCTTTTGAGCAATGTTAGTGGCAAATTTTAATGCTGTGTCTGCATAAGCGGAAAAATCCGTGGGAACTAATATCTTTTTCATGGGGATATGTATTAAGTTATTTTTGATGTTTCTGAAGCTAAAATTACCTAGATCCCTAAACAATTTTTAAAAGCCAAATCATGCAAAAACATGATTCTTGTCATTGAAGATTCTGGGGTTACTCCCATTGCCATTTTCGATGCCAGAAACGGGTGGAGTGGAAACCTTAGCTTCCTCCGTGCTGGCAGGGGGTATATGCTGAAAGCATCCAATGAGCGACGCTTCACTTATCCTTCCATCTTCCATGGCAACTTGAGGATGCGAACGGAACAACCCTCAAGAGAGGATGAATACCATGAGGAAGAGGTGATTCCACATGCCTGGGCACAGATGCCGGAAACCATGAATGCCATCGTGCAACTTCCTGATTCCTATCATACAGTATCGGTGTATGACCTTAATGGGCAATTGAAGGGGCAAAGCATTACCATGGAAGTGGCCGGCCAAAACCCTCAGCTTCCTTACCATCTATGGAGATCAAAAAGAGCCTCTTACTTTTTACGTCAGCAAAGGTAATGATGAAAAGGTGGGGACTGCATAGATCCCCAGCAAAACTTTGCGGTACTTGTGCATGCCACCTTGGGAAATTTTGGGACACTGAGGCCACAGGAGTTTGACGTGGTGGTCAATGAAATCTTATACAATATCACCTTCCGAGGTGAAGGCACCAAGTTAATTCCCATAGATCTGAAACAGGGCGAGAACAAGGCGAGGATCGCGGGAACCGATCATGAAGCCCGGATATTCAAGACTTCTCCAGGGGAATTTGAGTGGGTGGAGTAAGGTCTTTACCGGAGACTGAATCTCAATTCAAGGGGCCCATTTTGGGCACGAAAAAACCCTTGAGGTCCAAAAAAGACCTCAAGGGTTTTCATGCAATTACATCCTCGAAATCTCCGATTCCACCTCGGGCATGTAGGGCTGTTGGTAGTACCTTTTTCCCGTTGCCTTATGCAGGGCATTGGCAACCGCCCCAAAAATAGGTGGGAAAAGAGGCTCCCCCAACCCGGTGGGGTCTATGTCGTTCTTGACGAAGTGTACTTCTATTTTTTTAGGTGCCTCGGCCATGCGGATCATGCGGTATTGATCGAAGTTGCTCTTCTGGGGCACTCCATCCTTAAAAGGCAAGTCCCCAAAAAAGGCGTTGCCTATCCCATCCACAATGGCTCCTTCCCCCATATTGGCTGCGGCATCCGGATTGATGACAATGCCACAGTCCACAGCGGCATAGACATTTTCCACCACAGGCTTGTTGTCCTTCATGCGCAAATCCAGGACTTCTGCCACATAGGAATTATGGCAAAAATAGGCCGAAACACCCCTATGAATTCCCGGACCAGGGTTAGACCAGTTAGACTTTTCCCTTACCAATTCCAATACCCCCGCATAGCGGTCAGGGTCATAATCATTATTGCTGCCCACTGGGTTTTCCTTGGCCCTTTTCAAAAGGCCTAAGCGGAATTCAATGGGGTCCTTACCCATTTCATCTGCCAATTCATCCAAAAAGGACTGTTCTGCCCCTGCAATAAAATTTGACCTTGGGGCCCTAAAGGCACCAATGGTGATATTGGAAGGGATTTCCCAGCCCTCCGCCAGGTAGTTGTCCACAGCCCCCGCCGGAAACCTGTTTTGGGCCACCGGGGTTTCCGGAATTCCCCCGCCTTTCAGATGTATGGCGGTAAGGTTGCCGTTTTTATCAATGGCAGCCCTATAAGTGACCGTATAGGTAGGCCTATAGATGCCATAAGTCATGTCATCTTCACGGGTGTACATCATCTTGACCGGGGCACCGACTTTTTGGGATATCACGGCAGCTTCTACCATATGGTGAGAATATGCCCTTTGACCGAAACCTCCACCCATGCGCGCAAGGTTGATCTGTATTTTTTCTTTTGGAAGCCCTAACCTATCGGAAAGGGTATTCATGATAAATTCCGGGGCTTGGGTAGGCCCAAATATCTCTGCTTTATCTGCTGTTACGTGTGCAAAGCAGTTAACGGGCTCCATACAGTTATGGGACAGAAAGGGTGCCGTGTAGGTTCTTTCCAGTACTTTTGCCGCATTTTTAAAGGCTTCTTCAGGCTGGCCGTCTTTCCTCAGTACCTTGGCAGGTTTTTTGGCGAATTCCTGCATTCTTGCCAAATGCCCTTCTGAGTTTTCAAGTCCTTCTGGCACTTTCACGGTGGTTTCGTTGCCACCCCAGCCTGCCATCTTGAATTCTCTTTCAGGTGCTTTTTCCCAGTCCACCTTTAAAGCACTCTTGGCTTGCAATACCTCCCAGGTGGTATTACCTACTATGGCCACTAATTCCTGATGGGTGGTGGTGTCAAATGCATTCTGAACATAACCTTCATTATGTACATTGAAGCTAAAAACCTCCTTTACCCCAGGCATGGATTTGATGGAATCTCCATTAAAAGACTTGAGCTTCATCCCAAAAGCCGGGGGATGCACGATGGCCGCGATCAACATGCCCTCTTTTTTAAAATCCATGGCAAACAGGGGCTTGCCGGTAAGGATTTTTTCTACGTCCACATTCTTACGCGAGGTTCCAATGATCTTGAAATCATGGATGGCTTTCAACTTTACCTCTTCGGGCAAGTCCAAAGTTGCCGCCAAAGAGGCCATTTCTCCATAATGGGCCTTTTTACCGCTTCCATCATGCTTGATCATCCCTTTGGATGTGGTGATTTCTTCCGCAGGAACTTCCCATGTTTGGGCAGCAGCGGCTACCAGAAGGTACCTGGCTGCTGCCCCTGCGGTTCTAAGAGGCTTCCAACCTTGACGAATGCCCTGACTGCCCCCGGTGAATTGTCTTTCATAGCGTTCGGGGTAAAAATCAGCCTGCTCCACGATCACGTTTTTCCAGTCCACATCCAATTCATCCCCCAGGATCATGGGCATGGAGGTTTTTACATTGGAACCGAATTCGGGGTTGGGTGAAAAAAGCGTTACCTGTCCATTGTCTCCGATTTTGATATAGCTGTTCAGTTCAAACCATTCATCCGACAAACCAAGGGCCTCCTGTTTTGGTGTGGGTTTGCATCCCGTGAGCCAACTGAAACTGAGTATCATGCCTCCACCCGCCAGGGCCGAGGCTTTCAAGAAGGATCTTCTATTGAGCTTTGTTTTTACGATGGTCATGGTCAAGTTCTTTTCGGGTTAGGAATTGGCGGCAGTCTTGATGGCCTTCTTGATGCGGACATAAGTACCGCAACGGCAGATATTCCCATCCATGGCCTGATCGATGTCCTCGTCCGTCGGACTCGGGTTCTTTTCCAAAAGCGCCACCGCACTCATTACCTGTCCCGCCTGGCAATAGCCGCATTGGGGTACATCATGCTCCATCCAGGCTTTTTGAACTGGATGATTTCCTTTCTCTGATAGGCCTTCTATGGTGGTGATTTTGGCACCTTCTGCTGAGGAAACCGGGGTGGAACATGACCGGATGGCGTTACCGTCCATGATTACCGTGCAAGCACCACACTGGGCGATGCCGCAGCCATATTTCGTGCCAACCAGATCCAAATGGTCTCTCAGTACCCAAAGAATGGGGGTGTTGGGATCTACATCCACTTCTTTGGTTTGTCCGTTGATATTCAGATTGATTTTTGCCATGGTTTAGTATGTTGGTAAGAAAATTCAAAATACGATTTTTTTTAGAAAGGCTCATTGTTATTATCAAACAATCTCCAACGAATATCAAATCCGTTGCTACAGAAGTTCAGCCCTGCCTTCGGCAGGGCTTTCAGGGGGGGAAGAGGGCTAGGTTTCACCGTCCCCAGGTTTCACCTGGGGTTATTGAGAAGTTTGACCCCTTCGTGGTCGGGTGATTTCAGGCGTTAGCCTTGCTACTACCGACCCCGCAGGCAGACCTATCCAGGATTGGGGACTGGTGGTTGCTTGTTCGACGTCCCCGGATTTCAACTGGGGTTATGGAGAAGTTTGACCACTT
>PXCO01000180.1 GCA_003565295.1 Cyclobacteriaceae bacterium | reverse complement strand
CTGCTGGCCGTGATGGCGGGGATGTATGCGGTATATCATGGGCCAAAAGGGCTAAGGGAAATTGCTGGAAGGATTCATGGGTTGGCAGTTTTGGCTGCCTCATGCCTGGAAAAATTAGGCTTTGAACAAGCCAACGCTCATTTCTTTGATACCATACGCATCAAGGCAGATGCTGTTCAACAAGAAAAAATCAAAGCCTTTGCCTTATCAGAGCAAATGAATTTCAGGTTTGAAGAGGGATATATTGTTTTGGCTTTTGATGAGGGAAAAGAATTGGCCGATGTACAGACCATAGTGGAGGTTTTTTCCAGATCTACCCATCAGCTACAGCCACCTACCATCCCGAGCACTGAGGAGGTGGAGGCACGGCTTCCAGAACGATTGATCAGGAAAAGTACCTTCCTTGAGCATCCCGTCTTCAACACCTTTCATTCCGAACATGAAATGCTCAGGTACTTAAAAAGATTGGAGAACAAAGACCTTTCCCTGGTGCATTCCATGATTTCATTGGGGTCTTGTACCATGAAACTGAACGCTACCACGGAGATGGTGCCAGTGACCTGGCCCGAATTTGGGCAATTACACCCATATGCCCCACAGGATCAGGCTGCGGGGTATTATGAGCTCTTTCAGCATTTGAGGAATTGGTTGAGCGAGATTACCGGATTTGCTGATACCTCACTGCAGCCTAATTCCGGGGCACAGGGGGAATATGCCGGATTAATGGTGATAAGGGCTTATCATGCCAGCAGGGGGGATAGTCATAGGAACATCGTCCTCATCCCTTCATCTGCGCATGGTACCAACCCTGCATCTGCCGTGATGGCCGGGATGAAGGTGGTCATCATTCCATGTGATGAAAAAGGCAATATTGACCTGCCTGCCCTTAAGGAAAAGGCAGGCGCCCATGCTGATAACCTTGCAGGTTTAATGGTCACCTATCCCTCCACCCACGGGGTGTTTGAGGAGGCCATCCAGGAAATCTGCCAGATCATTCATGACCACGGTGGACAGGTGTACATGGATGGGGCAAATATGAATGCTCAGGTAGGCTTGACGAGCCCTGGTATCATTGGAGCGGACGTTTGCCATTTGAATCTGCATAAAACTTTTTGTATACCACATGGGGGAGGTGGCCCGGGAATGGGGCCGATCTGTGTAGCCGAACACCTGGTTCCCTTTCTTCCCGGTAATCAAATGGTAAAGACGGGAGGTACATCTGCCATTACGGCCATTTCAGCAGCCCCCTTTGGCTCCTCAAGCATTCTTCCCATTTCTTATGCATATATCGCCATGATGGGAACCTATGGACTTACTCATGCCACGAAAATTGCCATACTCAATGCCAATTATATTAAAACCCGGTTGGAACCCCATTACCCCATTCTTTATACCGGTGCCAAAAACAGGGCGGCTCACGAGTTGATCTTGGATTGTAGGGGGTTTAAAGAGGCTGGGATTGAGGTGGAGGACATTGCCAAAAGACTTATGGATTATGGTTTTCATGCACCTACGGTTTCCTTCCCCGTAGCGGGCACTTTAATGGTGGAGCCTACCGAGTCAGAGTCTAAGGCTGAATTGGACCGGTTTTGTGAAGCCATGATTGCCATTAGGGCAGAGATCAAGGAGGTGGAAATGGGTGAGGCCGAAAGGGAAAACAATGTGTTGAAAAATGCCCCCCACACAGCAGCTTTGGTGATTGCGGATACCTGGGAATTTCCCTATTCCAGGGAAAAAGCTGCATACCCTCTTCCTTTCGTCCGCGAAAGCAAATTCTGGCCGAGTATCAGAAGGATAGATTCTGCATACGGGGACAGAAACCTGGTGTGCAGTTGTATTCCTGTTGAAGAATTTGCCACAGAAGACCTGGTAAGCCAATAATTATCCTTTCTTTATAAGCATATCCAGCCCCCTGAAAGTTATGTCTCAGGGGGCTTTTTTGACCTTAGTACTCAGAGGTGAAATGGAAATTGATCTCCGGGAAATTATCCTGGACCATTTGTAACCAGGCTTTGGTTTCTGCCATAAACACCAGCTTTCCGTCCTTGTCCTTGGCAATATGGCGTTGTTTGGACCGCACAAATTCGTCCAGCTTTTTCTTGTCCTTACTGTCTATCCAGCAGGCCTTATAGAGGTTCATGGGGACAAAATCGGCAGTGGCATTGTATTCATTTTTAAGTCGGAATTGAATAACCTCAAATTGTAACTGACCAACGGTTCCCACTACCTTTCTGGAACCTATTTCAAAGGTGAAAAGCTGGGCGACCCCTTCCTCCATCAATTGCTGTAACCCTTTATCCAGTTGCTTTGTCTTCATGGCATCCTTGTTTACCACCTCTTTGAAGATTTCCGGGCTGAAACTAGGGATTCCCTTAAATTGCAGGGATTCACCTTCGGTGAGGGAGTCCCCGATTTTCAGATTACCCGTGTCGTAAAGTCCGACGATATCTCCCGGGAAGGCCTCGTCCACTATTTCCTTGTCCTGCGCCATAAATGAGGTGACGTTGGAAAACCGTAGGGCTTTGGTGCCCCTGGGGTGGGTGTAGGGCTTATTACGTTCAAACCTACCGGAACAAATCCGTAAGAATGCAATGCGGTTCCTGTGTTTGGGGTCCATGTTGGCGTGAATCTTAAACACAAAACCGCTGAATTGATTTTCATCAGGCTTTACTTCTCTCTGTTCGGTTTGTCGGCTTTTTGGCGCTGGGGCTATCTTTATAAAGGTGTCCAGCATTTCTTGTATGCCAAAGTTGTTCACCGCAGATCCAAAAAACACAGGGGCCACTTTTCCCTCCAAATAGTCGGTAGGGTCAAATTCAGGATAAACACCCTCTATTAATTCCACATCCTCCCTGAGCTGATCGGCAAGGGTTTTTCCGATATGCACTTCCAAGATGGGATCCTCCAAATTGGCTATGGTGATGCGGTCGTCACTGATTTTTCTTTGGCTGGGTGTAAAGAGATTGAGCTGCTTGTCGTAAAGGTTATACACCCCTTTGAACGATTTTCCCATGGAAATAGGCCAGGATAGGGGCCTAACCTGTATGTTCAATTTTTCCTCAACCTCATCCAGCAAGTCATAGGGGTCTCTGCCTTCCCTGTCCAACTTGTTGATAAAGCAGATAACAGGCGTATTTCGCATCCTACAGACCTCCATGAGTTTCTCGGTCTGGGTTTCCACTCCTTTTACGCAATCGATCACCATGATTACCGAGTCCACGGCAGTAAGCGTCCGGTAGGTGTCTTCTGCGAAGTCCTGGTGACCCGGAGTATCCAAAAGGTTAATCTTCTGTCCTTTATATTCGAATCCCATAACGGATGTAGCCACAGAGATCCCTCTCTGCTTTTCTATTTCCATCCAATCGGATTTTGTAGCGGTGTCTATTTTATTGGATTTTACGGCACCAGCAGTTTTAATTGCACCTCCGAAGAGAAGCATTTTTTCGGTCAGGGTTGTTTTTCCCGCATCTGGGTGGGCGATGATGCCGAAGGTTTTTCGTTTTTGTATTTCCTGGGTAAGATTCATTTCGCTAAGCTGGACTATTTCAGCCTGCAAAGGTAAAGAAATTTGGGGAGAACTGCTTGTAGCCCTTAACTAGCAAAAAGAAAAGTGGGCTATACTTCTGTGATTTTCTTTTTAGGCTTAGGCTTGTCGAAATTTTCCACATCTACAAACCTGTCCTCAATATTTTCCCCGGTGAGATAATCGTTGACCATTTCACGCAATTCCTGAAAAGACAGATTATGGAGGATTTTGCCGCTCTTCGCAAGGGACACCTGCCCGGTTTCTTCGGAAACAATTAACACCAAAGTGTCTGTGGCTTCAGACATCCCTATGGCTGCCCTGTGTCTTAGTCCAAACTGTGCGGGCACGTCTCTTTCCGTTACTGGAAGAATACACCTTGCAGCCTTAACCCTACCATTATAAATAATCACACCACCATCGTGAAGGGGGCTGTACTTGTTGAAAACAGAAATTAATAATCTTTTTGATACCACTGCGTCAATTACATCGCCGCTTTCGGCATAGAACTTTAGTTCTGAACTACTGGACAAAACGATCAGTGCTCCTGTGGAACTACCGGACAAGGACTTGCAGGCTTCTATGATAGGGGTCACGTTGAAAGCACTGCTCTCTTTTTTTCTCCAAAAAAGCAGTTCCTGCCAAAGGTTCTCATTGGAGAAAATAGATGACTTCCCGACGATAAGTAGGAATTTGCGGATCTCCTGCTGAAAAAGAATGATGGCTGCCAAAACACCCACACCCATAAACTGCCCCAGGATTATGGTGAGCAGTTCCATCCTTGCGGCACTCACCACCAGATAAATCAGGTAGATGGAAAGGAAACCGAGAAAAATTTTAATGGCTACACTTCCACGCATGAGTTTATACACTTGGTAAATGAGTACACTTACCAGTGCGATGTCGATTAGATTTACAATGGACACCTCTAAAAACCCTATTCTAAATGCTAAAATCAAGCGTAAACTTTTTTATATATTTCTATTGCTTCTATTGCTTCTTTCACATCATGTACCCTGAGGATACTTGCTCCCTGAACAAGGGCTATTACATGGGCGGCAGTGGTCCCATTGAGTGCTTCTTCCGCTCCGGTGCCCAAAAGTTTATAGATCATGGACTTTCTAGAAACTCCCACCAGTATAGGCAGACCAAGCTGAGAAAAAAGGGGTAGTTGCTTCAACAACTGATAATTTTGATCCATTGTCTTGGCAAAACCAAACCCTAAATCCACTATAACATCTTTTATGCCAGCTTCTCTACACACCTTCAATTTGTTGGAAAAGAAACCAAGTATTTCTTTCTCCAGCTCCTCGTAATGGGTAAGGCGTTGCATGTTTTGAGGGTTACCCTTCATGTGCATACAGATATAGGGTACGCCCATGTTTCCCACTTTCTTCACCATCTCAGGATCCAGCTGTCCGCCGGAGATATCATTAATGATATCCGCTCCCGACTCTATGGCCTTCTCCGCCACTTGATGCCTAAAAGTATCAACGGACAATAATGCATTTGGAAAAGCCTCCCTAATACTAGTAATAACGGGGATTACCCTGTTAAGTTCTTCTTGTATGGAAAGGGGAGTTGCTCCCGGCCTTGTACTATATCCCCCAATATCTAAAATTTTCGCCCCATTTCCCAACATTTCCCCAGCTTTTTTAATAATTGCACTATTTTTTAGGGGTATTCTGCTTTTTTTATAAAAGGAATCCGGGGTGATATTTAATATTCCCATCACCCATGGCTCTTCTATCACATATAGGTTTCCTTTGGATTGTAGTGTTTTTTTTACCGGAAATAAAGTATCTTCGAACCTGTGATTGTGATATAGATGTACTGCCATTAAACCCGCTTAAAACGTGGAGAACAAAACCTCAAGCGAATATAGAGAAGTTATTTCCCTTTGTAAACAACTTTTTGAGAATAAAACAAAAGACTATGGAACTGCCTGGCGGGTGCTTCGTTTGCCTTCCATTACCGATCAGATCATGATCAAGGCGCAAAGGATCAGGTCCATTCAGGAGAAGGGGAACCAAAAGGTGGAAGATTCCATTCAAGGAGAGTTCATTGGGATAATTAATTATTGTATCATAGCCTTAATGCAATCAAGACTCACCGATAAAGATCCTATGGAAATCAGTTTTGAGGAACTGGAACCACACTATGACCATTGGGTGAACGAAACAGCACAACTGCTTGAAAACAAAAACCATGACTATGGGGAGGCGTGGAGGCAAATGAGGGTGTCTTCCATTACAGACATTATCCTTATGAAGTTGCACAGGGTAAAGCAAATCGAGGACAACAGGGGAAAAACCTTAGTGTCAGAAGGGGTTTTGGCCAATTACCAGGACATTCTCAACTACGCTGTGTTTTGTCTCATAAAATTAAAGAGCGAATTAAATGATTAACCTATTGACCTGGACCGCCAGGATACTTGTTGGGGCCTTGTTTATCTTTTCAGGCCTGATTAAAATCAATGATCCGGTGGGGACTGCCATAAAGCTAGAGGAGTATTTCGATGTATTTTCCACTGACCTTGCCGGCTTTTTCACTTACTTCAAACCATTTTCCCTGGCCCTTGCGGTTTTTCTGGTGGTGGCGGAATTGGCTTTGGGGGTAATGGTGATCGTGGGTTGGAGGCTAAAGTGGGCCATAAGGTTTCTGCTGGCGATGATCCTCTTTTTCACTTTTCTTACCTTTTACTCCGCTTACTTTGATAAGGTGACCGACTGCGGATGTTTTGGAGATGCCATTAAACTGACCCCCTGGGAATCCTTTTACAAGGACATTTTTCTCTTGGTCTTAACAGGCATATTATTCCTGTTCAGGAATAAACTAGAAGCCCACATTGGAGGATGGCGAAAATGGACGGTTATTAGTGCCCTTGTGGTAGGGTTTGTGTTATCCATTACGGCCATTAGGAATTTGCCATTTATCGATTTCAGGGCATTTAAGGAAGGAGTGAACATCAGAGAGGCTATGGAACCATCCGCGCCGTTGGAATATGCCTATGTCATGAAAAAAGGTGATGAAGTATTTACTTTTGACCAGTACCCCTCTGGTGACGAATATGAGTTTGTGGAGATGAATATCACTAATCCAGAGGCGCTCCCTAAAATTTCTGATTTCGCCTTATGGAACGAACAGGGTGATTTTACGGATCAAGTATTGCAGGGGGAAGTGATCCTTGTGTTGACCAGTAATTTAGATAAGATGGCTACCGGGAACCTTGAAGATATATCCGCATTGATACAAGGGGCCTCGGCAGAGGGGATAGCTGTCAGGTTTGTAGGCGCATCTTCGGAAGAAAGTATCAAGAATCTATTAGGGGAGATGAGGTGGGATATAGATTATTACCTCGCCGATGCCACCGTGGTTAAGACCATCATCCGCTCTAATCCTGGCATTATGCTATTACGGGATGGAACTGTAAAAAAGAAATATCACCACAATAATACCCCTGATATCAAAACCGTAATAAGTGAACTGAGACGATGAACCCAGATAGCAAAATCGTATTGGTGGGAATGCCGGGTAGTGGCAAGTCCACCTTGGGCAGGGATGCAGCCCTGCAATTCAATCTTGACTTTTATGATCTAGACGAGTGCATTGAAAAGGCGGCGGGAGCAAGGATCACTTCTATTTTCGAAGAAAAGGGGGAGGGTTATTTTCGCAGGCTAGAATCCCAGGTGTTGGGGCAAATGCTTAAACAGGATAAGGGGTTTATTTTGGCCACCGGCGGAGGTGCCCCATGCTTTAACCATAACATGCAACTGATCAACAGGTATTCGGTTTCCGTGTTTCTGGATGTGCCACTCAATGTGATTTTAAATAGGCTTACCGGCACACAGGTGGAAAAGAGACCCTTGTTCTATGGCTTGGATACTAGTGAGATTATTCTTAAACTCAAAAGTATGTATGAGGAGCGAAGCCCGTATTACGAAAAAGCAAAAATAAAGCTCAGCGGAGAAGACATTTCCACTGAGCTATTGGTGTCTGAATGGATGGCTCACCTAAAAGTTAAACCCTAAGGAGAGCATACCGGTTATCCTTTGATTGTCCGTAACCGCTATTGGAGATCCTGGGTAAGAAGAATAATAGGAATTAAAGGAATTGTGAACAAGTCCAAAGTCTATGCTGAAACTTTGGAGTTTCACACCCAAGCCACCTGTAAATTGATTAATTGCCCTGTTTTGATCCCCAGGGTTCGCAAAAGGGTCTCCATAATAGGCATATCCTGCTCTTATCCTCAATGTGTTTATTCTAAATTCACCCCCGACTCTATAGTTTATGGTTTGTCCAAAGAGTTGGTTGATTTCCATATTTTCTTCCCCGGTGTTGAATACATTTGAGCGGATATTGGCCGAGCTGTAATCTACGTAATCGATGTCTGCGGAAAGAAACCCTTGCTTGCCAAAAAAGTAAGTCAGGCCAGTACCTAACCTCAAGGGGGTCCTCAAATTGAAACTGCTGATAAAAATGTCAGTTTCGGCATCAGACTCAGCAATGGAACCGAATTCTGGGTCATTATAAGGGGGCGAGAAATTTGCGAAGATGTCAGCAAAGTATTCTTCATTGATTCTGCTCCAGGTAGGGGAGTGAAAGGACAATCCTATATTAAGGTTATCTACCGGTTTGTAAATGGCACCAACCCCCACATTCACCCCAGTGCCATCCATGAACAAATCTTCTTGTAAGGAGCTGAAAAGGGTTTCTTGGTTTTGGTCGTTAAGGAAGGTTTCATTATAAGTGTTGATGCTTCTGTAATTCAAGGTCATGATGCCCAGAGAGGCACCAAGAAAAAATTTGTTTTTATAATTTGCACCGTATGCAAACGATATGTGGGTTAAGTTACCTTGCCTTTCTACCCCCTCAGATTTTTCAAGGCGATCCGTTGCATTTGGGGAGTAATCATAGCCCCCTCCTTGCTGGGGATTGATCAGGAAAGCTTCAAAGAACAGGCCATCTACACCCCCTGGAACCCCTCTATCGTTGTATAAATCCACATAATGATCCAAAATGGAACCTTGATCTAATTGGTCACTGAAATAACTGAAGTTAGAGTTAAAGGTGGATTGCCTGTTTAGACTTATCCCAAAAGAACCTCCCCTCCAATCACCCACTTCCAAAGGGCCTTTGGTGTTAGCAATTACCACTCCTAAATTGGGGATTGCGAAATTGGTGGCATTATTCCCCCTTGTTTGAGAGAGGAACCTTGTATCTGCATTCCAATCAGTATATGCGGCAGTAAAATTCACCTCAGAACGCTGAAAAAACCCCAAACCGGCGGGGTTACCGTGAATATTCGTTAGATCTCCTCCCAGGGAATGCTGAACTCCTCCTATGCCTGAGATCCTTGCCGTTCCAGTGGCATTAAACTGGCTGAACCTCAACGCGTCTTCCACATAACCGGATTGAGCCAAAGAATAAGGTGTATAAAATAACATCAAGGCCAATATGCCATAAATGGATTTTAATGCTTTCATAGATTTGATTTTTCCTAACTTTTTTAGGGACAATAATTATGCCTGTAAAAATACTAACTCTTTAAAGAGGGTTTTATTAAAAGTATGATGGAAAAAAAAAGAGGGAATTAATTCCCTCTTCTTCCTCCGCCTACGCTAGCTCCTCTCGAGGCTCCTCCTCCACTATATCCCCGGCTCGGGGCACTAAAGGATCTGGAAGGACTCGAATAATTGCTTCTGCTTGGAGCAGTTCTTTGTTGATAACTTGGTGCAGTACTTCTTCTGTTCATGGATGGAGAAGTACTCCTGGTAGCCCCTCCCCTGTTATAGGATGGGGATGAACTTCTGCTACTTGGAGCAGCGTACCTTGATCTTTGTGTTTGACCTGCCCTGTTCCTTGTATTATAGGTGCTGGGCGTTGCTGCCCTGGCTGCAGACGACCTGGTAGTACTGGGTGCGGCATATGCACTTCTTGTAGCCGGAGATCCTGATCTGCCCGCGGCAGGAGAATTAATATTTCTTCTTGCCGGAGAGGCTGATGCCCTTGGGCTGCTGCTCAGGTCATTTTGAGATCTGGCAAAAGAATTTCTTGTATTTTGTACAGCTCTTTGTCTGGCATTAGGACTGGAAGCAACTGCTTGCCTTCTGGCATCAGCCCTTGTGGATCCAGACCTTACAGCTTCACCTCTGCTTCTAGGTGCGGTCGTAGCCCCTGCAAGGGAAGATCCTCTGGTAGGCCTTTGTGCGGCTACCATTTGCCTTCTGCCCATTTCTCCTCCAGGTACAATTATCACTGGGTTGTAGAAACCTCTACCCCACATACCCATACCTGGACCCCACATGCCCATGCCAGGTCCCCAGAAGGGATCCCACATGCCCATGCCCATGCCCATCATACCAAAGCCTGGTCGCATCATCCATGGATTTCCAAAACCCATGCCCATGCCAAAACCTGGCCGCATCCGCATCATCCAGGGGTTTCCGAAGCCTCCGCCCCAGCCCATACCCATGCCAATACTCATGTTAAAGCCTGGCCGCATGCCCCAGCCCATACCTGGACCCCACATGCCCATGCCTGGACCCCAGAAAGGGTCCCACATGCCCATGCCCATCATTGGCATGCCCCAGCCCATTCCCATGCCCATCATAGGGTTCATGAAGAAATTATTGGTCACGCCTCGGCCATTGTTGCCTGAGCCTCTAAAATTATCGTATGCGTCTATATTTCCTTGTGGCAGATCGCCATCTTGGGCTTGACTATCGTCAAAATATACTGAGCCTTCTTCCGCCGGTTGCTGAGAACGCTGGTATCTTGCGATATAGTCAGGGTTTACGTTTCTGGCAGAAAAATTATCCTGATCTGCATCCACGGACCTCAATTCCTCAATATCCCTGAAATTATCGGGGTTATTGTTTCTAACGGCGAATTCAGTGGCTACTCTAGCATCAGAGGCCATGAAATACAGGTTGTCAGTTTCACCCTGCATGGCCCTTTGGCTAGTGTTACAGGCTGCTAAGCCAAGTAGGGCCAACGCACCTACATACCGGATTGGATTAAAGTTGCTCATAATGATTCTCATTTATTTACTCTCATAACTATATACGAGAGCTTAGCAAGAGGGTTATAAATTTTTACTATATATTTGCCTCAATTCTAACTTCGAATATAGCGAGTTTTTTTAAATCCAACAAAAATAAAATGAGTAAGGGACTGCCAAAAAGAAGCGAAGACTATTCTCTGTGGTACAATGAATTAGTAAAACGTGCAGACTTAGCAGAAAATTCCGCGGTGAGGGGCTGCATGGTGATCAAACCATATGGATATTCTATTTGGGAAAAAATGCAACAGCAATTGGACAAGATGTTCAAACAAACAGGGCACAGCAACGCATATTTTCCTTTGTTTATCCCAAAATCATATCTATCTAAGGAGGCCAGCCATGTGAAAGGCTTTGCGAAAGAGTGTGCGGTAGTTACCCACTACAGGCTTAAAGGCGATGAATCCGGTAAAGGTGTGGTAGTGGATCCTGAAGCGGCCCTCGAGGAAGAGCTCATTGTAAGGCCTACCTCCGAAACTGTTATTTGGAGTACCTATAAAAACTGGATACAATCTTATAGGGACCTGCCTCTTCTGGTAAATCAGTGGGCCAACGTGGTACGATGGGAAATGCGGACAAGACTATTTTTAAGGACCGCAGAATTTCTCTGGCAGGAGGGGCACACCGCCCATGAAACCAAGGAAGAAGCGGTGGAAGAAACCCTCAGGATGCTGGATGTATATGCTGAGTTTGCAGAGAAATTCATGGCCTTACCTGTAATCAAAGGAGTGAAATCGGAAAATGAAAGATTTGCTGGCGCCCTTGACACCTACTGTATTGAGGCAATGATGCAAGACGGTAAAGCGCTTCAGGCAGGCACTTCGCACTTTCTAGGTCAAAATTTCGCAAAAGCTTTCGACGTGAAGTTTGCCACCAGAAGCGGGGGGCTAGACTACGTTTGGGGCACATCATGGGGAGTAAGTACTAGGTTAATGGGAGCCTTGATCATGGCCCATTCAGACGACAACGGACTCGTGCTTCCACCTAAACTAGCCCCTATTCAAGTAGTAATTATACCTATATATAAGAGTGAAGATGAACTTGCTGATATCAGGAGGAAGGCAGGTGAACTCAACACCCTTTTTTGGGACCATGGGATTGCCACCAAGTTTGATGACAGGGATACCCATAAACCGGGTTGGAAATTTGCAGAGTATGAATTAAAGGGAGTCCCGCTTCGCATAGCCATTGGCCCCAGGGATTTGAAGAACAATACCCTGGAGCTGGCCAGAAGGGACACCTTGTCCAAATCTTCTGTAAACCTTGGAGAGGTGGACATCTTATCCCATATTAAAGACCTATTGGATGAAATTCAAGAAAATATATATCATAAGGCATTTAAATTCCGAGATGAGATGACCACAGAAGTAGACGATTGGGAGGAATTCACCAGGTTGCTGGAGGAAAAAGGGGGCTTTTTGTCCGCTCACTGGGACGGAACCCCCGAAACAGAAGAGTTGATTAAGGAAAAGACCAAAGCCACCATCCGCTGTGTGCCTTTGGAAGGTCAGAAGGAGGATGGATCCTGCATTTATAGTGGAAAGCCGTCCCGGGGTAGGGTCCTATTCGCTAAGGCCTATTAAGCATTCAACAAAAAGCCCTCCGGGACTTTTTTTATCCCGGTTAATTTCTCAATCCTAAACCAATTCAACCTTCTTGAGGTATATTAGGTGGATTTATTTTATTTATGAGAAAAAATAACCTAAATTCAGCTATTCCATTAACCTATTTGCCATGACCTGGTTTATTCTCATCAGTCTTATCGTATTTGGAGCTATTTTGCTTATGGTGGAGGTCATCTTTATCCCTGGCACCACGGTAATTGGTGGTTTAGGGCTGGTGTTTTCCGCGGTAGGGATTTATTACGCCTATACGGTTTTGGATGCAGGGATGGCCACAATGGTGCTTGTAGCCGCACTGTTGCTGAACCTGGGGTTTATCCTCTATGGTTTTAAAACCGGAGCGTGGGACAGGTTCACGCTCAAGGACACAAATACCGGGAGAAGTTTTGAAAACCGGTTGGCAGGGCTTGAGCTTGGACAGGAGGGGGTTACGCGTTCCTCTTGCAGACCTTTTGGCAAGGTGGAATTTAATGATGAGCTCTATGAAGCAAAATCTGACAGTGGGTTTATCCCAGCGGGCACCAAAGTGAAAATTGTGAAACTAGAAGAAAATAAAATTATCATAAAATCATAAATTATGGACCTTTCTAATTCAATGTTGATTCTCATTTCAGCCTTTGCAGGGCTGATTGTTATTTTTATCTTTCTCTATTTCGTCCCCGTCAACCTATGGATTACCGCCATATTTTCCAATGTGAAAGTAGGGTTGCTGGAGCTGGTGGGAATGCGTATCAGAAAGGTACCTCCTAGTGTGATTGTAAACTCATTGATCACGGCCACTAAAGCAGGTCTAAACCTGTCCACTAACGATTTAGAGACCCACTTCTTGGCAGGAGGAAATGTGCCTAATGTAATCAGGGCACTGATTTCCGCAGACAAGGCAAATATCAACCTTTCCTTTAAGCAAGCTACGGCCATTGACCTGGCGGGAAGGGACGTTTTTGAAGCTGTGCAGATTTCTGTAAACCCAAAAGTGATCAACACACCCAATGTGGCTGCTGTGGCAGCAGATGGCATTCAGCTTATTGCCAAAGCCAGGGTTACGGTAAGGGCAAACATTGCCCAATTAGTGGGTGGTGCCGGGGAAGAGACCATCCTGGCCCGGGTAGGGGAGGGTATTGTTACCTCCATCGGTTCTGCCAAAAACCACAAGAGCGTCCTGGAAAACCCTGACAAAATCTCCAAACTCGTATTGGAAAGGGGCCTGGATGCAGGTACCGCCTTTGAAATCCTCTCCATAGATATTGCAGATATAGATGTAGGCTCCAACATCGGTGCGAAATTGCAAATCGACCAGGCCTCCGCCGATCTGAAGGTGGCCGAGGCCAGAGCGGAAGAAAGAAGGGCCATGGCAGTGGCACTAGAGCAAGAGATGAAGGCTAAGAATGTAGAGATGAAGGCCAAGGTAACGGAGGCGGAGGCCGAAATCCCCAAAGCCATTTCTGAGGCTTTCCGTTCCGGTAACCTGGGAATTATGGATTATTACCGAATGGAAAATGTGAAGTCTGATACCAGCATGAGGGATTCCATAGCCAATTCTGACGCCGATAAACCTTCGGATAGAAATAAAGGGGGAGAGAAAAAATAACTCTCAAAAAAATAAACGTACTTGGTAAAAAAAGGGGCTGTGCTTAAGCCCCTTTTTTACGCTTTCTTTTTCCACTCTCTTCTTCCACCTCTTCCTCAATTGGGGCATCACTCCTTGCTAACACCCTGCCGTTGCTAGTGTCGAAAAGGATTTTAGAATAAAACAAGGGTAACTGATATTCCCCGCTTTCACTGATGATCCCATATTTGTCATTAGAACGGATTAATATCTTATCGTATTCCTCTCTTCTTATTTCCTGAAAATGGGGTTCAATTACCTCTTTGCCCATGGCATTTACCAACCCAAACTTGCCCCCGTTCTCGGTGATAAAATAGTTGTCAGAGGTGAGGGATACCCGGTCGTAATATTCCGCCAGCATCGTTTCCCCCGATTGGTTGATGATCGTGTTTTTCCCTTCTTTTTTGACAATGGCCAGGCCCCGGTGAAAGGCGGAAACTCTGTCGAATTTGGCACTTACAGTAAATTGTCCGGACCTATTGATAAATCCCCAATGCCCATTGGATTTCACAGCAGCGAGGCCCTCGTAAAAGGGAGATACTTCTTCAAACTCTGGTGAAATTACAACATCCCCTTTCCCATCCACATAACCATATTTCCCGTCAATAAGCGCCCCATAAAGTCCCTGAAGTCCCGGCAAAAGTCGCTGGACTCCATTTACGGGGCTCACTTCCCATTTACCATTTGAGTTTAACAAACCAATTTTATCATCCCTGAAAAACACGTTATAGTGGTCCTCTACCTTATGTACCGCAGTCATACCGGTAATGTCAAGCAGAATTCCGTCGTTTTTCATGATCCTCCTCAATTTCCCATGGATGTACTCCAATAGTACCCCGTCTTCATAGCTGATTTTATGATAACTGGTGTATTTTATGTCCGCATAATTGGTTTGAGCTTTGATGAGCATGTACTGGTTGCCTTCTTTTGCAAAGAAATAGTTTTCAGAGAGATGGGAGATTTCATCTATTATGGGGTCTAAAATATATTCCCCATCACGGTTGATCAATCCATAGCCTTCGGGTTCTTTACCTAAAATTACATTCTCATTCACATCCCATAGCTGTTCGTAGAGATGGTCAGGACGGTCTGATAATGGCAAGAAGTATCCCTGGGGTGTTTTTGCGATAATCTGTCCATTTAAGGCAAATCGAGCCGATTCAAAGGGGCCAATCTTCCGTGATTTTTTGGTGCCTCTATCATACACTTGATAGGTTTCCCCCTTTTTACCGAGAAGTAAATTGAAATAGGAGTAAATCCTGTCAAAGCTTGGAGAAAAGACTTCATCACCGTATTCATGGAAGGCACCATACTTCTCCCCCTTTTTTATGATGACCCAAGGCTCAAGGTACTGGTAGATCTCCGTATCTGACATAGTGGAGAACGATTCGTATTCAGGGCTTAGGAGGCTAAGGCCTTCATCGTGGGTATTTATGCGAAGGGCATTTCCCAAAATCATGAAATTGCCGTTTTCCACCCGCTTTACCAGCTGATAATCCTCATCAAAAATCTCCCAGGTCTGCCCCAAGCCATCCGTTGCGAACACGGAGAGCCCAAGCAGACATCCTACAATAAACTTGCTAGTAGAGCTATTTGTCATATTGAAGCAATTAAATATTATCCGAAAATAAAAATATACATTTTCAAATTGCTATTCAAACATTTTCAAGGTACTCCCTATATAAAAAGTGCTGAAGGGAGAATCGAAGGGAGAGGCGGGTAATTTTTTGAAGCACCTGAAAAAGGATCACGTTTTTAATCAATAGGAAAGAAAAACCGGACAGCACAATCCGGAATAAGGAAAAGTGCTATTGTTTTGATTCGTGCTCTCTTTGGAGGTCAAAAAGGTCATTGATGATATCAATCATCTCATCCGCCTCATCCCTTTTACAGGCAGCCCTCAATTGCACCACGGGTATTTTGATGATCTTTTGCATCATGCTCTTGGTGATTCTATCCACCACCTCATATTCTTTATGATCGGCATTCTTTAAATACCTTTCCAATTCCTCTTTGCGGATTTGCTCTAAGGCATTTTTCAATTTATTAATGGTCGGGGAGACCATCATTTCTTTCTTCCAGTTGTAAAATTCTTTAATGCTGTCCTCAATGATGGATTCCACCTGTGGAATGGAAGCAATTCTCTTTTCTAAGGTTTCACTGGCCTTGCTTTTAATGTTGTCCACATTGTAAAGCAGAGCACCCGGGATGTCTTCCACAGTGGTCTCTATACTTCTGGGGACCGAAAGGTCCACGAACAATTTATAACTTTGAATGGAAAATTCACTTACCAGTTTTTTGGTGATAAAAGGGGAGGATTTCATGATAGAGGAAACAATTACATCCGCCTCCTTCATGGCCTGGTAGACATTCTCAAACGCTATAACTTTAAACCCAAATTCTGATGCCATTTCCTGTGCTTTAGACAAGGTTCTGTTGGCCACCGTCACTTCAGCCTCCGGTAAATAAACCATGTTTTTGGCTACATCTTCTCCGATTTCCCCTAGTCCAATCAGTAAAATCCTTGGCTTGTGGGTATTAGCGGTAAGCTCTTCAATAAGTTCCACGGCTGCGTATGACACGGAAGCCGCCCCATCCCTAAAAGCCGTTTCCTGCACCACTTTTTTATTGGTGAAGAATATGGTATGCATTAACCTATGCAAAAAAGGCCCTGCCATTTCCAAGTCTGCGGAGGCTTGGTAAGCCCTCTTTACCTGGTTGGAAATTTGCATGTCCCCGATTACCTGAGCCTCAAGTCCCATGGAGACCCTGAATAGATGATCTATGGCCTCCTTGTCCTCGTTGATTACCTTAAAATACTCTAAATAGTAAACTGCATCACTAAGCCCTTTTTCCAGCCCCACAAGTTTGATCAACTCCGTGGAAAGGTCCAGTTCATGTGTATAATAGATTTCAGTACGGTTGCAGGTAGATAGGATGAGGGTGTCACTTACGCTGAAAAATTCCTTTAACTTGACAAGCAAGGCACGTATGGTACCATCATCCAAGGATACCAATTCCCTGATCTCCACCGGTGCACTTTTATACGAAAGGCTCAGGGCCCTAAATTTCTTTTGCATTGTCATGGTCATCTCAACCTGCAAATTTATCACACAAACTTTGCGGATGGAATTAAATTTCCAGACTGAGCCTAATTTATATCTATTCTAAATAATAACTTTGGTCAATTTTTACTGATTTCCATGTTAAGAAAAGAAAATTCATTGAAAAAGTTTCTTTTTTTGGTTAAATTGTATCTAAACTTCTCTTTTTGTCGCATGTGGAAGATTTTTCAAGCCTTTTTTAGAACCTACTTTGGGTTTACCAAGCGGGAAAGCCGGGGGTTTTTGTTCGTTTTACCCACCTTATTGCTCATGTATTTCATTCCTTATGGAATTGAAGCATGGCTTGAAAAAGGCAGAAAGGAATCCTACCTTCTTTACTTGGAGCAGGCAAAACAATGGACGGAGGAGCTGGGAGCACAGGACAAAACAATAAAAAAGGGAGACCAGGTGTCCCAGGCTTTTGATCAGGTCAAGATTCAGCAGGACACCTCAAAGGGGCCGGATAATCCTCGCATAAGTAAACCCGGTTCCCCGAATTTAACCCCATTGAGTTTCCACGAAGCAGACTCTTTGGTGTTACAGGTGGTCTCCGGGGTAGGGCCAGTGCTTTCAGGTAGGATTGTGAAGTACCGAGAGCATCTGGGTGGTTTTTTTGACCCAGGGCAACTATTGGAAGTATTTGGTGTGGATAAGGAGCTTGCCGAAAAGATTTACCAGGTTTTTCCCTTTGACCAAGCTCCCATCAGAAAGTTAAAGCTGAACTCGGCCACCCTACAGGAATTGGCTGCACATCCTTATATCAAGTATGGAGAGGCAAAAGTCATTTTGGCATTTAGGGAACAGCATGGGGCCTACCAACGCACGAACGATTTGTTGAAGATTAAGATATTCAACGAAGAGTGGCTTGCCCGTTTGGACCCATATTTGGAACCTTAGTTTTTAATTTCGCATTTCAGTTGGATATTTGCAATATGGATATAGAAAGCAGGGAGGCTGTGCCCTTTCCCAAACTCAATCTTCCCATGGCGGAACTCCCCATAAGCAAAAGTGAAGGGAAGTGGCATGTTTTTGATCCCCTGAGAAAAAAGTACCTGATATTGTCCCCGGAGGAATGGGTGAGGCAACACATTATTTATTATCTGTGGAAGCATAAGGCCTACCCAAAGGGGCTGTTCATAGTGGAAAGGGGTCTGCTATACAACCGACTTCAGAAAAGGTTGGACATCTTGGTTCAAGACCGGAAGGGGGCTCCATTTCTCCTGGTGGAATGCAAGGCTCCTACCGTAAAGCTTTCTCAATCTACATTAGAGCAGGTTTGTATGTATAATAGAGAAATAGGGGCACGTTATTTAGCGATTTCAAATGGCATGAAACATGTGTGTCTGGAATTTTCCATAAAAACCGGATCATTTATGCCCATGAAGTCCTTTCCGGATTTTTCATTATAAATAAAGTATTTTCATGAATTTAACTGACATACATCACTAAATTCCTTATCTTTAAGGTAGATTCAAGTAAAATTGTATTATGACAACAAAGGTGAAGAATACCCCGTGTCAATTGTGCATCAGCAGGAAATTTTCCATGTTTTCAGAGCTTTCTGAGGAGCACTTGTGCAGTTTATCGGACGCAAAGAACTTTATCACACATAAGAAGGGGCAAATCCTCTATTATGAAAACACCAAGCCCCTGGGTGTGTTTTGTGTCAGCAATGGTGTGGTGAAAATTTTCAAGACCGCCTCCAACGGTAAAGAACAAATCATCAGATTGGCCAAGAAAGGGGATTTTGTCGGATATACCTCATTGATAGGAGAAGATGTCTATACCACTTCTGCCACTATAGTGGAGGATGCGTCCATATGCTTTGTGCCAAAGGAGGCCTTTTTAAAGGTATTAAGTGAGGATGTCAATTTTCATAAAAGGCTCACAAAGGCCTTATGTAACGATTTAGGCATAATGGAGGGGAAACTTACAGATGCCACCCAAAAGACAATCAGAGAAAGATTGGCTTTGATGTTGTTGAAACTAGGAGATTCCTATGGAATTGATGGGGATACGAAACAACAATTGGATATCCAGCTCACCAGGGAGGAACTCGCTGGTTTGGTAGGCACTGCCACTGAAACGGTGATTCGATTGCTTTCTGAGTTTAAAAAAGATAAATTGATTGACCTGCAGGGCAAAAAAATCGTTTTGTTGGATAGAAAGGGGCTGGCAAGGTTGTCGGATTTTTATGGATGAATCCGTTGATTGGAAATGCTAAGGGCTAAGGCTCGATATGGGTGAAATATCGAGCCTTCTAAACTCCACCTCAGCACCTTCTGCCTGCACGGCTATTTGTCCTTTTTGGGTAGTGGCATTGAATCCATGATTGACCAAATCCCCGTTAACCCAGACCTTCACATGATCTTCCACACATTCAATCACCATTTCATTCCATTCCCCAGGAGTGTGCTCTGATCCGTCGGTTAGATTAAGTATCCTTCTGTTTTTACCTTCCGTGATGCCCCAGTCCTCTTTTGGCCCTCTTCTTTTCGACATATCCGGCACCTCTATATCTTCCACTATGCACCAAAAATCGCCTGCGTTTTCATGCATCATTTGTACTTCTATGGATTTTGGAAACATATCATATAGCGCCCTAGGTGTGCTGGCATGTACCAAAATCCCACAGTTTCCAGGTTCGCCGGGAAACCTGTACTCGGCTTCAATACGGTAATTTTCGTATACTTTATCAGTAATCAAATGTCCCAGGGGGGTACCTAAAGAAACCAACATGCCGTCCCGGATAATAAAGGGCTTTCTGATATCAGGATTATCGTCCATTTCAGGAACGTCCATATGCCATCCGCCAAGGTCTTTTCCATTGAATAGCGATACCGTTTGGGAATGGCTACACAAAACGGTATACAATGAAATCATTCCACAAATCAAGAAAGTTTTTAAAAACGTGTAGGCGTGCATTTTTATAGTGGGATTAAGTTTCCCTAAACTAATAAAAATCCACCTATCCCCCAATGTGTTCAAAAAAATCAACAGCTAAAAACTGATATAAGTCATGTTTGGAACTACCTTAAGTCACAGCCCATTTTGCTGTTCCTGCATAGCTTTGTAAAAAAATCGATAAAGAAATGCAGGGGAAAACCATAGAACAGGCAAACTTCGCAGTTCCTCAGGAAATCATTATGTCCCATTATTGCAATAGGCTACCAAGAGGATTTGAGAAATCAATATCCTCCGTTCAGGGACTGATGTGCGACCCCAAAGATGGGCCAACCTTATTCACAGCGCACCTGCCCAAGGTGTTGAATTGGCTACATACGCTTGAAAAGCCCCGATCCCTAGAAAATGAGCCCTGTCGCACGCCTGTTTTGATTTACGACAGGGAGCTGTCATTTGAACATCTTTTGTTCCATTACGATGGAACCCCCATGTCGGCGATGTTGATTCAACGTTTCATTGAACTTTTTGCTGAAAACATTAAAAATAGCAAGGCCACCATAATCTCTCCCTGCTTTATTCCCAAATCTAAATTGAAGGAGGAGCAGTCCGTTATCCAGTCGGTGAGCCAGGCCACGGACGAAACCTATTTCATTAAATTCAATTTTAACCGGATAGGAGATTTCTGGTCTTATGCCGTAAAGCATAAATGCACCCTTTTGGTTACCACCAAAAATTACCAGGCAGACCTGGCAAAAGTTCTTTTCCACTTTTATAAAGGAGGGATGTGGTACGACAGGCTGTCTTTTTATCTCTCTCTTTAAAGGAAGGTCTAACCATAAATCATATAAATCAATGACTTTCGTCATGTTTTTGTGCCGTGGTGCTCAATAACTTGCCAACAAATGCAAAAGCCAGACCAAATACCGAACAAGCAGACAGAGGCCACTTGCTACCATTGTGGGGAGAGCTGCAAGGAGGAGGTGCTTTACATAGAAGAAAAGCCTTTTTGTTGCACTGGGTGCAAACTTGTCTATGAAGTTCTTCAGGAAAATGAACTCTGTGAATACTATGAATTGGCAGACAGACCCGGTATTTCCCAGAAAGAATCCGAAAACCGCGCAAACCGTTTTGACTATCTGCTAGATGAAGACGTGGTTCATAAATTAGTGGATTATCAGGACGATGAAATGTTGCATATTACTTTTTCTATACCCCTCATCCATTGTGCTTCGTGTATTTGGCTCTTGGAAAACCTTCATCGTTTACATGGCGGAATTCTTTCAGGAAGGGTGAACTTCCTGAAAAAAACCGTACAGATTAAATTCAAAAGAGAGGAAATTTCATTGAAAGAGGTGGTTCAGTTGTTATCCCGCATTGGATATGAACCAAGCATAAACCTTTCTGATATTGAAAAAAAGACGGTTAAAAAAATAGATAGAGGGCTGATTTATCGTTTGGCGGTCGCAGGATTTTGCTTTGGCAACATGATGTTTTTTAGCTTACCGGAATATTTTTCTGAGGCGGAACTGCTGGGCAATGGGTTTAAGGGGTTGTTTAATTACCTGAATGTGGCATTGGCACTTCCCGTATTTTTCTATTCGGCCACAGGTTATTACCGCTCGGCTTGGCAGGCTATCCGGCAATACAAAGTAAACATGGATGTCCCTATTGTGTTGGGGATTTTTGCCCTGTTTTTTTTCAGCCTGTATGAAATTTTCTTCCAGGGGCAAGAAGGGTATTTGGATACCCTGGGTGGTCTGCTTTTCTTTTTATTAATAGGTAAGCTTTATCAACAAAAGACCTACGATACCCTGTCCTTTGACAGGGATTACAAATCCTATTTTCCCGTGGCTGTCACCCGCATTAAACAGGACAGGGAGGAAGTGATTCCTTTGAGTAAACTGGAGGTTGGGAATTTGATAAATGTTCGAAATGGGGAATTGATCCCCGCGGATAGTATTTTGCTAGCCGGAGAGGCCTATATCGATTACAGTTTCGTGACCGGCGAAGAGGTACCCGTGCACAAACAAAAAGGTGCCCTCATCTATGCCGGAGGTAGGCAAAAAGGAAATCCCATCAGTTTGACAGTGCAGAAATCACCTTCTCAGGGCTACCTTACGGATCTGTGGAACAATGAAGCCTTTACCAAGGAGGAGCAACCCTCCTTGGATTCCTTGGCACAAAAGATCAGTGGGAAATTCACCTTCACTGTATTGGCCATTGCCTTTTTCACCCTGGCGTACTGGTCTTTCTATGATTTGCCCAAAGGGGTTCAGGCATTCACCGCCGTGTTGATCATTACCTGTCCATGTGCTTTGGCCATGTCCACTCCCTTCACTTTGGGGAATACGTTGAGGATATTCGGTAAAGGGAGGTTTTACTTGAAAAATGCGCATGTCATAGAAAAAATGGCAGCCGTGGATACGGTGATTTTTGATAAGACTGGTACACTCACAGACATACGGAAAGCCTCGGTGACTTATGAAGGGACCCCACTCACCGAGGAATCCAAAAGTGCGATTAAGTCACTGGTAAATTTATCCACTCATCCCTTGAGTAATAGGGTTAATGCTTACCTGGGAAATTTGCCTTTGGTCAAAATCGAGGAGTTTCACGAGGAGCAAGGCAAGGGCTTGAGTGGTAGGTACAAGTCCCAAGAGATCAAATTGGGCTCATTAACTTACGTGGATGGAGATTGGCCTGAGCAGATGGATAGCGGCAATTTGGTCTATTTTGCTATTGAAGGGGAGATCATAGGGCGTTTTATCATAAAGAGTGGGCTTAGGCAGGATGCGCCAAAGGTGCTGAAGGAAGTAGGTCAGGGAAGACAGGTACATATACTAAGTGGGGACCATAATCATGAGCAAGGGTACTTGAGCCAATTATTTGGGGCAGGTGTGAAAATGCGCTTTAACCAAGGACCGATTCAAAAACTCCACTACCTGAAAGACCTCAAATATATGGGGCGGCACACCCTTATGCTGGGAGATGGCTTGAATGATGCCGGTGCGCTCAAGTCCAGTGATGTAGGGATTGCCCTTACGGATGGGGTGACTCACTTTTCACCTGCCAGTGATGCCATCATGGATGCCAGGGCCCTATCAAAGTTGGGGGCATACCTGGATTTTGCGAAATCAAGCAAAAGAATCATAAAAAGCAGTTTCGGGTTAAGCTTCACCTACAATGCAGCAGGGGTTTACTTTGCTGTTCAAGGATTGGTAAGCCCGGTTTTCTGTGCCATACTGATGCCGATCAGCAGCATTTCGGTGGTGGTCTTTACTACACTGGCCACTAATATTTTAGCAAATAAAAAAGGTTTAAGATTCAAACAATATTAGATATGGAAGTGATATTCGTGCTCATCGCCATCAGCTTGCTCATGGCTTCCTTTTTTCTCTGGCTTTTTTTTAAAGCCATGAAATCGGGGCAGTTTGATGATGATTATACCCCATCTGTAAGGATACTATTTGAAAACAAGATAAAAGAGGAAAACAAGAAAAATCAAACTAATAAATCGAAGTAATATGTCAGGAACAACGCTTGAACGGTTTAGTTACGACAATAAAATCGTAAAATATTTCGGTGCAGCCACCATTATATGGGGCTTGGCCGGAATGCTGATCGGGGTGTTGGCAGCCACCCAACTCTTTTTGCCTGAGGCCAACTTGGGCAACCCCTATACTACCTTTGGCAGAATCCGTCCCTTGCACACCAATGCTGTCATTTTCGCTTTTGTGGGAAATGCCATCTTTGCAGGGATCTATTATTCCATGCCACGCCTACTCAAGACGCCCATGTGGAAGAAGTCCCTCAGTTGGTTTCATTTCTGGGGCTGGCAATTGATCATTTTATTGGCAGTGATTACCCTGCCTTTGGGATTAACCACTTCCAAGGAATACGCAGAGCTAGAGTGGCCCATCGATATTTTGATCACCGTGGTTTGGGTTGCATTTGGCGCCAATATGATAGGTGCACTCATCAAAAGAAGGGAAAAGCACATGTATGTGGCGATTTGGTTTTATCTGGCCTCCTTTATTACTATAGCCGTGCTGCATGTATTTAACTCCCTGGCTTTGCCGGTGAGTTTCTTCAAGAGTTATTCCGCCTATGCAGGTGTGCAAGATGCTCTTGTTCAATGGTGGTATGGACATAATGCAGTGGCGTTCTTTCTGACTACGCCATTTTTGGGCCTTATGTATTATTATCTGCCCAAAGCGGCCAATCGGCCCGTTTACAGTTATAAGCTTTCAATTGTCCACTTCTGGTCATTGATATTCATCTATATCTGGGCCGGACCGCACCACCTGTTGTATACCGCGCTACCGGAATGGGCGCAAGTATTAGGGGTAGCCTTTTCTGTGATGCTGATAGCGCCATCCTGGGGTGGGATGGTCAATGGGCTACTCACACTGAGAGGGGCCTGGGACAAGGTTAGGAGAGATCCGGTGCTTAAATTTATGGTTGTAGCAGTAACTGCCTATGGTATGGCCACCTTTGAAGGCCCCATGCTTTCTCTGAAAAATGTAAATGCCATCGCTCACTACACAGACTGGATAGTGGCACACGTCCATATTGGCGGCCTTGGTTGGAACGGCTTCCTTACTTTTTCCATGCTTTATTGGTTGTGGCCCAAAATGTGGAAAACCAAGCTTTATTCGACCAAACTGGCTAATGCACATTTCTGGATTGGCACTCTGGGGATTCTTTTCTATGCTTTGCCCATGTACGTGGCAGCTTTGACACAAAGCTTGATGTGGAAGGAGTTTTCCGAAGCTGGCCGTTTGGCTTACCCTAACTTCCTTGAAACAGTGATCGAAATCGTCCCTATGTATATCTTAAGGGCGTTTGGAGGCTTGCTATATCTTTCAGGAGCCATAGTGATGGTATACAATTTGGTGAAGACCGCTAAGCAAGGTTCTTTCCAAGAAGAAGAAGAGGATGAGGCTCCGGCGTTGCCCAAATCCGAAAAAGACCTGAACATTGCCGGGGAACACTGGCATAGAAACTGGGAAAGAAGGCCCGTGTTTTTTACCGTATTGGCACTTGTAGCCATATTGATTGGAGGGGTTGTGGAGATTGTTCCCACCATCTTGGTGAAATCAAATGTCCCAACCATCAGCTCCGTTCAGCCCTATACCCCATTGGAATTGCAAGGTAGAGACCTTTACATTTCTAATGGCTGTGTAGGTTGTCATTCCCAGATGATACGACCGTTCCGTTCTGAAACAGAAAGGTATGGGGAATATTCCAAGGCCGGAGAATTTGTCTATGACAGGCCATTTTTATGGGGTTCTAAGCGCACCGGCCCGGATCTTCACAGGGTGGGCGGCAAATATCCCGATAGCTGGCACTATCACCACATGGTAGATCCACGACTAATGTCTCCAGGGTCCCTGATGCCCCCTTATCCATGGATGGCCACCAATTCATTAAACCATGATAACATAGGAGCAAAGATAAGGACTATGAAAAAACTAGGTGTACCCTATCCTGATGGGTACGATGAAATAGCAATGCAAGACCTAAACGCCCAGGCAGATCAGATTGTCCAAAACCTCAAGGAATCGGGTGTGGAGGTAGCACCTGATACCGAGATAGTGGCTCTAATTGCCTATCTGCAGCGGTTAGGAACTGATATTAAAAAAAGTACTGCGGATAACCCCTAACAGAAAGCGTCATGCATAAGGAAATATTAAGATCGATAGAAAACATAGAAATATATCCCATCATTTCCCTGCTCATATTTGTGCTGTTCTTCTTGGGAATGTTCATATGGGTAATTAAGGTGGATAAAGGTTATGTAGACCATATGCGGGGCATGCCTTTTAGTGATGAACCTAAAAACAAAAGAAGCCATGAAAATGAATAAGCGATTGTCTACCACCTTTTTATTTGGGGCAGTCTCAATGCCAGTTTTTGCCCAATCCTCCGATATACAATGGGTAAATGATTTGTCGGGGTTAAATAACACAGAAGTGATCCTATTGGCAATTGTCGGGGTTATATTGGTATTGATAATTGCACTGTTGGGTTTATTAGTCTACCTGATTACCTATCTTCAAAATGCGCTAAACCCTAAGGCTGCCGTGGAACAGGCGGACTGGTGGAGCAAATTTAAAGAGAAACACATCATCGGCAGGATGAAGCCTGTGGAAAAGGAAAAGGACATTATGATGGATCACAGCTATGACGGCATAGTGGAACTGGATAATTTTATGCCCCCCTGGCTGAAGTACATGTTTTATGGGACAATTATTTTTGCTGTGGCATATGTGTTTAATTATTCTGTGTTGGGCTTGGGAAAAACCCAAATTGAGGAATATGAAGAGGAACTGAGGATTGCAGCGGTAAGAGCAGAGGAAAGAATGGCCATGGCAGATGCAGAGATAGATGAGACAACCGTACAATTTGATGCCTCAGGCCCTTCCATGGATGTTGGTCAAAGCATCTATGATGCCAATTGTGCTGCCTGCCACGCAAATGATGGGGGAGGAGGGGTAGGCCCCAATCTGACTGATGATTATTGGATTCATGGGGGATCTATTTCTGATATTTTCACTGTGGTGAAGTATGGGGTAATAGAGAAAGGTATGATACCCTGGGAAGACCAATTGAGCCCACTGGAAATGCAGCAGGTGTCCAGTTATGTAATGACATTGGTCGGCACCACTCCGGCCAATCCTAAGGAACCTCAGGGAGAGCTTTACGAGCCAGCCATAGAGGAACCTTTGGATGCTATTACGGAGGATGAACTGGAAGTAGTCCCAGCAGAATAACAACATAAATAGAAAGATTCAACCATGAGTCATAAGTCACTCCATAACCAAGCAGATAAATTCAGAGATTCCCTGGCCACCGTAAAAGATGACGGGGAAAGGAACTGGATATATCCCAAAAAGGTAAGTGGTAAGTTTTACCGCTGGAGGACCTATGTCTCATGGGTACTTCTTGGCCTGTTATTTATTGGACCCTTTATTAAAGTAAATGGTCAGCCTTGGTTGCTTTTCAATATTTTTGAAAGGAGATTCATTATTTTTGGGGCGGTTTTCTGGCCTCAGGACACCTATTTGCTCATTTTTCTACTGTTGATCTTTGTAGTGTTTATTATCCTTTTCACGGTGGTATTTGGAAGGGTCTTTTGTGGTTGGGTTTGTCCGCAGACTATTTTTATGGAAATGGTCTTCAGAAAAATTGAATATTGGATTGAAGGAGATGCCAACCAGCAGAGAAAATTGAACCAAATGTCGTGGAATTCGGAGAAAATCAGAAAAAAGGGACTGAAAATGACGCTGTTTGTAGTTATTTCCCTGCTGATTTCCCATTTGGTCATGGCCTATTTAATAGGAGTGGATCAAGTGTTCGAGATAATCTCACAGCCTCCTTCGGCCAATTTGGCAGGATTTATCGGGTTGATGGTGTTTACAGGCATTTTCTTGTTTGTATTTTCATGGTTTAGAGAGCAAGCTTGTACAGTAATGTGCCCCTATGGAAGGCTACAGGGGGTAATGCTTGACGATAATAGCATCAATGTGGCTTATGATTATGTAAGGGGTGAACCAAGAGCCCCTATTCGAAAGCAAAAAGAAGGACTTCAGCAAGAGGATAAGGGGGACTGTGTGGATTGTACACTTTGCGTACAAGTATGCCCCACAGGGATTGATATACGTAACGGTGTACAGATGGAGTGTGTGAATTGTACCGCATGTATGGATGCTTGCGATGAAGTGATGCTTAAGGTGGACCGTCCCACAGGGTTGATAAGGTACGCTTCCGAGACAAGCATTCAAAAAGGAACACAGAAACTTTTTACAGGTAGAGTGAAAGGGTATTCGGTGGTATTGCTCGCATTGATTGCCGCCTTCGTAGGCTTGTTGACCACACGATCAGATATAGGAGCCACGGTCACCCGGTTTAGAGGTATGACCTATCAGGAAAGGGAAGAAGGAAAAATAAGCAATTTGTATGAAGCCACCTTTATCAATAAAACATTTGATGATCGAATCATCACCTTAGAACCGGAGGATGAAGACTTTTCCATGGAGATAGTAGGTGAGAAAGAGTGGGAGCTGAAGGGGCAATCGAAATTTGAAGGGAGGTTTTTTCTCACAAAAGACAGGCAAAACATTCAGTATAACCAAGGGGATGTTGTACTTCTACTCAAAAGTGAGGGGGAAGTGATAAAACGGATTAAAACCAGCTTTTTGGGACCCTCGGGTGCTCAAAATTTAACCAACTAAACAAACTAAAAAATGAATTGGGGAAATGCTATAGTATTGGTATTTGTGGTTTTTGCGGCCATCATCATCACCATGGTAACGATTTGTATGCGTCAGGATGACCTTCACCTGGTCACTCAAAATTATTATGAAGAAGAGATCAGGTATCAGGAACATATCGACAAGGTGAACAATGCCAGAGATTTGGGCATAAGTGTACTTGACTTTGACACCAAGAATAAAGTCATCGATTTGAATCTCCCGGCCGATTCAAGTGGAAGTATCCACCTTTTCAGGCCATCAGATGCACGTTTGGATCAGAAGTTAACCATAGACAGTGACAAAAAATCGCTTGACTTGAGTGGGCTTAAACCGGGGTATTGGCACATAAAACTCACTTGGGAAAAGGATGGGATTGCCTATTATGAGGAGAAAAAGATAGACCTATGATACTTTGGTCAGCTTTGGTGTTTGGGCTATTGGGGTCGTTCCACTGTGTGGGAATGTGCGGGCCCATAGCCTTGGCCATTTCAGCCAAGAAATCCCTTATTCGGCAAAAACTATTCTATAACCTTGGGAGAACAACCACCTATGCTTTTTTGGGATTGATCATTGGTTTCCTTGGGTTTTCCCTGGCTTTGGCAGGCATTCAGCAATGGTTGTCAATTATCATAGGGGGAATGATGGTCCTAATGGCGATCTATTATAAAAAATCAGAGCGTATCATTGCTGCATCAGGTTGGTTTGGAGCAGTGGCTCGATTAAAGTCCAACTTGGGATCCTGGGTCAAAAAGGGAGGGTCAAAGGCCTTTTTTATCTCCGGACTGCTTAATGGTCTTCTGCCATGTGGGATGGTTTACCTGGCACTGGTGGCATCTATGGGCACGCAACACCCCATCTCGGGAGCTTTATACATGGGTGTATTTGGACTTGGCACCATTCCCGCATTATTATTGATCATGCTTTCTCCTAATTTACTGACCAAAACTGCAAACTTGAGGTTAAACCGTGCTTTGCCCTATGTTGCCATGTTTATTGGCCTGCTTTTTATCGTGCGTGGTTTGGGTCTTGGTATTCATTATATAAGCCCAACCCTGGAATTTATTTCGGGTAGTGGGGAAGTGGACATGACGCTATGCAAATAGCAATGCCTTGTAGAGGGGTAAACAAAAAAATCCCGGAGTTTCCGGGATTTTTTTTAATATGAATATTCCAAGGGGTTTTACCCGATGGAAATTCTTTTGAAATCTGCTACTGTAAGGCCTTTGCTTACACTGTCCAGGTATTGGGCAATGGTTTTGCTGCTGTCCTTTACAAAAGCTTGGCTAAGCAGTGTGTTTTCTTTGTAAAATTTATTCAGTTTGCCCATGGCAATTTTTTCCAACATGGCTTCTGGCTTCCCTTCCTGGCGGGCTTGGTCTTTACCTACCTCGATTTCGCGTTCTACCACAGATGCGTCTACACCGTCTTTATCTACCGCAACGGGGTTCATGGCCGCAATTTGCATGGCCACGTCCTTACCTGCTTCTTCCACGTCCGCTCCATTGGTATTGGTAAGTGCTACCAATACACCGAGTTTACCATTTGAGTGGATGTAAGGTTCTACTTTTTCTCCGTTCACCCTTACCAGGTGGGAGACTTCTATCTTTTCGCCGATCTTACCTGTCATCTCGGTGATTTTCTCACCAATGGTAATATTGTCGTAAGGGAGTGCCAATACAGCGTCTACGGAAGCTGCATCCGATTTTACAGCTTCTTCTAGAATGCTGTTTGCCAATGCCACGAATTCCTCATTTTTTGCCACAAAGTCAGTTTCGCAAGTCAATGAGATCATTGTTCCCTTCGCACCGTCTTCGCTCACGTGTGTGGCTACCACACCTTCTTTGGTTTCTCTGTCTGCCCTGGAAGCAGAGACTTTCTGTCCTTTTTTTCTTAGGATATCAATAGCTTTTTCAAAGTCCCCCTCTGCCTCGGTAAGTGCCTTTTTACAGTCCATCATACCGGCGCCGGTCATTTGCCTCAATTTGTTTACCTCTTGTGCAGTAATAGCCATTGTAGTGTTTATTTAATAAAATGGATGGTTCTTTAATTCTAATAGGCCCAGGAATAAAACCCTAGGGGAATGGAAACAAAAAATTGAACACAGGAAGAACCGTATGTTCAATTTTTTGCTTTTTGATTAATTCATAAGTGGATTATTCGTTTGACTCAGCGTCCACTGCCTTTTTGGCTTCTTCTTCCTCAGAAAGTTTGGCTTCGTCTTTATCTTTTTTGCGTTCTGAAAGGCCTTCTTCTATGGCCGCCCCGAAGGCTTTTACCAATAGGGAAATGGA
Organism: Cyclobacteriaceae bacterium; assembly: GCA_003565295.1. Lineage (GTDB taxonomy): Bacteria > Bacteroidota > Bacteroidia > Cytophagales > Cyclobacteriaceae > Pleomorphovibrio. Next base: position 21,649 of record PXCO01000180.1, on the reverse strand, counting down.
TTTGAACGCATCATCGTTTGCGGGGATGGGGAAGTCCACCTCGTTGGGGTTGGAATTCGTGTCCACCAATGCAAATACAGGGATACCAAGCTTTTTGGCTTCGGAAAGAGCGATGTGCTCGCGCTTGATATCTACTATAAACAATGCCGCTGGCAACCGGGTAAGTTCGGAAATACCTCCGAGTACGTTCTCCAGTTTTTCTCTTTGGCGGGTGATCATCAACCGCTCCTTCTTAGCCAGGTTCTTATAAGCTTCTTCTTTCATCAATTTGTCGATGGAAGACATTTTCTTAAGGGACTTGCGGATGGTAGCAAAGTTGGTCATCATGCCACCTAGCCACCTTTCAGTGATATAGGGCATTTTTAACCTTCTGGCTTCCTCAGCCACTAAGTCTTTGGCTTGTTTTTTAGTAGCAACGAACATCACTTTTTTTCCGGAGCGTACTACCTGCTTGATTGCGTTGGATGCTTCTTCGAGGCAAACAAGCGTTTTGTTAAGGTCGATGATATGAATGCCGTTTTTTTCCATGAAAATATACGGCGCCATTCTCGGATCCCACTTTCTCGTCAAGTGTCCAAAGTGAACACCAGCATCCAGTAAGTCTTTATATTCTATTTTGGCCATTAATTAATAAATGTTTGATTTCGATAATATAGAATGAAACCCCAATTATCGCTTGGAGAACTGGAATTTTCTTCTCGCTTTTCTGCGACCGGCTTTCTTACGTTCCACCATTCTGGAATCCCTTGTCAGGAAGCCCTCTTTCTTTAGTGCTGGCCTGTGCTCGGCGTTGAATTCACAAAGTCCACGGGCGATTGCCATTCGGATTGCTTCTGCCTGTCCCTTGATCCCTCCGCCATCTACGGTGACCTTGATGTCGTAGGTGCCGTCTTCATTGACCAATGCCAAGGGCTGTCTCACGACAATTTGGTGCAGGTCAAACGGGAAATAGGTCGCCAACTCCCGCTTGTTGACCGTGATATTACCATCGCCTGGCTGCATGTAGATTCTTGCTACAGAGGTTTTCCTTCTTCCGATCTTGTTTATTATTTCCATTGACGGGTAGCTTTAGATGTTTACTTCTTTAGGTTGCTGTGCGCTGTGGGGATGCTCAGATCCGGCATAAACGTAGAGGTTGGTGTACAATTTCTTGCCCAGCCTGTTTTTTGGAAGCATGCCCCTAACTGCTTTTTCTACAAGAGTAATTGGAGACTTCTCCATCAACATCTTAGGGGTGGAAATACGTTGCCCCCCTGGATAGCCAGTGTGGCGTACATATACCTTGTCGTTCCATTTTCTTCCAGTCAGCCTAACCTTCTCTGCGTTGATGACAATCACGTTGTCTCCACAGTCCACATGAGGGGTGAAGTTAGGCTTATGCTTACCTCTCAAAATTTTTGCCACCTCACTCGCAAACCTACCTAGTACCTGGGACTGGGCATCCACTATCACCCATTCCTTATGTACAGTAGCTTTGTTAGCCGATATGGTCTTGTAGCTTAAAGTATCCACTGTGTAAATGTTTAATTATTAGCTTGTTAAATACATTTCACCCTCAAAAAGGGACACAAAGATAGATGGAATTAAATTTATTTGCAAAATATCCTGAACTTTACTGCCTTATTTTCACAAGAATAGCTGTTCATCTACTGCCCCTCGTCAAGTTGGATGGTCTGCCCGGTCGGTGAATGCCTAATCCGTTTTCTCCAACTGTTTTATCAGCACGGCAAAATCTTTGGGATAGGGTGCCTCCACGGCCACTTCCTCATCCGACAATCCGATAAATCCTAAGAACTGGGCATGCAATGCCACCCGTCCCATGATGGGAAGCTCCTCGGAACCTTTTTTTAAATTGAATTTCCGCTTCAACTGGCTTAAGTAGAGGTGCTTGCCCCCATAAAGTTCGTCCCCTACAATGGGGGCATTTAGATATGAAAGGTGAACCCTTATCTGATGCAATCTGCCCGTCACAGGACGACAGGCCAATAGAGTATGGGCCTGGTATTTTTTCACGGTGCTGAAATAGGTCAATGCCGGCTTTCCTTCCACCCGCACCTTGGCCTTTCCTTTGGCACTGCTTTGTAAATTTCTGTCCACGGCAGTGTCCTTAAAGTCTTGCAAACCCTCCACAACCGCATGGTATACCTTGATGACCTCCCTGTGCTCGAACTGAATGGCAAGATTCCTGTACGCTTCTGCATGTTTTGCAATTGCCAGACATCCTGAGGTTTCCTTATCCAGCCTATGACATACCTGGGCCTCTTTGGAATAGGATTTTGCAAGGTCCAGGATGTTTTGTGCCTCGTGCCTGTCCTCCAAAGTGGAGAAATGCGGAGGTTTATTGATGATGATGTAATCCTCGTTTTCAAAAAGGATGAGGTCCTCAAATTGTATGTTTTTCATATTGGGCCGTTTCCAGGTGCAAGGACGCAAAATTACATAAAAATCCCGACCAATTTAAGGAGCCCTCATCACTATTCTCCCTTGGAAACCCTGAGGGATGGGTTGGTGCCACTTTTTTGATAGATGGGCAGGCTAAAGCTAAACAAACTTCCTTTACCCAAAGTAGAGGTGACGGAGATTTTGGTCTTATGCCCCTCCAGGATGTGCTTTACAATGGCCAGGCCCAGCCCGGTGCCTCCCTGCTCACGTGAGCGGCTTTTATCCACTCTGTAAAAACGTTCAAAGATACGCTTTAAATCCTCCGGAGGTATGCCTTTGCCATCATCCTTAACCTTTATTTCAAAGCGGTTCTTCTTTGCCTTGAGCTGTATGCTGACCATTCCATGGTCCACATTGTACTTGATGGCATTTGAAAGAAGGTTTTGAACCACCCGGAATATCTTGTCCTTATCCGCAAAGGTGATGGCATGTACATTTGGGTCGAATTTGAACTGGATGGTAATGTGCCTTCTTTGTGCCTTCTCCTCGAGCTGATCTACAGCTTCCTGAATCACCTCCCTAAGGTCAAAGGGCACAAACTGAAATTTCACCACACCACTTTCCATTTGGTTGAGGGTGATGAGGTTCTGTACCAGTTTGTCCAGGTTTCCCAGGCTTTTTGCTGCCCTTTTTAGGAATTTGTCCCTTACCATGAGATCTTCTACAGCACCATCCATTAAGGTATGGATGTATCCTTGTGCGGCAAAGATGGGGGTTTTTAATTCATGGGAAATATCCGCAATAAACTCCCTTCTGAAGGCCTCGTTTTTCTGAAGGGCCTCGATTTCCCGGTTTTTTGCTTCTGCATATGCGTTGATGGTACCCTGAACATTCTTTAAAGGGGAAAGAGAGTTTTTGTGCTTTTTGGCTACAGCAAGGTCTTTTTTTTGAATTTTCTCCAAGACGGAGTAGATGCTTCCTATTTCACGGAATATCAAAAACTCCAGGCTGATGTTGATCAATAAATAGGAAATACCAAAACTCAGTCCCCCTGCCACAATCAACAGGGTGGAGGTAGTGTCTTCCAGCAGAGATAAAAAAGCGGTAAGAAAAGTAGAAATGGCTAGTGCCAGCGAAAATGATATGCCCCTGGAAGTGCTGAACATGCCCCTATCAATTCAGTTCAAACTTGTACCCCACGCCCTTCACGGTGGTGATATAGTCATCACCGATTTTCTCCCTGACTTTTCTTATGTGGACATCCACGGTCCTGGCCAATACATACACGTCAGATCCCCAAATATTTTGAAGGAGATCATCCCTGCTGAAAACCATATTGGGGCTTTTTGCGAGGAAAAAAAGCAACTCAAATTCCTTTTTTGGCAACACGATGGTACTTCCGGCTTTGTTGATGGTATAGCTATTTCTATCAATTACCAAGTCCCGCACGCTTACCTTTGAGGATTCTTGCTCCTTTTTCACTTCCCTTCTGAACATGGCACCAATACGGCTCAATAGCGCTCTGGGCTTTATGGGCTTATTGATGTAGTCGTCCGCACCTACCTCAAAGGCCGCCACCTCGGAATATTCTTCAGAGCGGGCAGTGAGAAAGACGACATAGGTGTGCTGCAACGCTTCGATTTCCCGGATTTGCCTGCAGGTTTCCACACCATCTTGATTGGGCATCATGATGTCCAGTAATATGAGATCAGGAAGGAACTTGGCAGCCATTTTCACAGCCTGAACCCCGTCACTGGCAGTCGCCACCTCATAACCCTCTTTTTGAAGGTTATAGGTCAAGATTTCGATGATGTCTTGCTCATCGTCCACTACCAGGATTTTTATGTTCTTTTTTTCGCTCATTTCGCCTAAGGAGCCTTTAGTGAAGAGTATGTTTTTGATTCTCGCAAAGTTAATCATTGCGTAAAATCTAAAACCTTTTCCTCAAACTTGGGAGGCTAAAAATACATAAATTACGAGGCATTGTTAGGGAATTGTTAAGCTTATATGAATTAAAAGGAATTACGGAGCCCTTGGGCCTCTGTGATGTCCATATTTAGCGCACCCACCACTAATTTGGCCTTAATTTTAACAGGAATACGGTTTTCGTCATCCGTAATCCAAACTTTGATGGGGCGTTCCCCACTAAAAAGCTTGTTTTTGGGCATCTCCGGGGAAAAAACAAAGGTGTTGAATTCCCCAATGCTTGTGCTAATCTTTTCTTTTCCCTCGTATGTTAACTTTAGGTTATAATTTTTTTTGTCAAAAAACCCTTTAATGATGATGTCTTGTCCCTTTTCTATGCCATTCAGATTCATGGTCCTCAAAAGGTAGTAACCGCTCACGATGTCCTGCACATTTGTAGGGATGTCAAAGTGTCTGGTTTCCACCACCTCTTTGTTTTCCCTGTCAAATAACCTTACCTCGGCCTCCTTGTTGGAATGGTCAAAATCGATAACCTCATGTTTCCGGTAACCACCTTCTTCTATGTGTCTATAACTTCTGTAAGGGATGATTTTAGCTGTGTCCAGGTAGGTTCCCCAATTGTCCTTCACATAAAAAAGCTTGAAAAGGCTGAGCGTACGGCCAAAGATATCAATCTTATAGGTGGGTTTGTCTTGTATAAAATGAATGCGGTCGTGGATGACCATCTTGGCTTCCGCTGCATTGAAAAAAAGGTATTTTACCGTAAAGGTCAGTTCCTCACCTTGTGAGAAAGCCTGGTTTTTGCGAATCGGCAGACTGTCTGGCCAGGCAAAGGCAGAAAACATAAGCAATATTACAAGCCAAGCACTGGAACGCATAAGTTTAGAATTGTTGCTCTTTATTGATTTCAAAAGGTGTACCATTGTGGAAACCAAAGCCATGCTTCATTTGCTAAAAATAGTTAAACGCAAAGGTAAAACAATGGTTATGCTTTTGTTGGTTATCATCCGTTGAATGTTTACTTTCACATATTCTTACGAACGATACTTTTATATATTATAGATTATGAGTGCAAATACAGAAAAACTCAAGGCCCTTCAGCTGACCATTGACAAATTGGAAAAAACCTATGGAAAGGGCACGGTGATGAAGCTGAGCGACAATGTCGTTTTAGACATCCCCGCAATTTCTACGGGTTCACTTGGGCTGGATATGGCCCTTGGAGTAGGAGGTATACCCAGAGGCAGGGTAATAGAAATTTATGGCCCTGAATCCTCCGGTAAAACCACGCTTTCTATGCACTGCATTGCAGAAGCTCAGAAAGCAGGTGGTCTTGCTGCATTTATTGATGCAGAGCACGCTTTCGACAAAAGCTACGCAGAAAAGCTTGGAATAGACATTGAGAACTTACTCATCTCCCAACCCGACAATGGCGAACAGGCTCTGGAAATTGCTGAGCACCTCATCCGGTCCGGTGCCATAGATATTATCGTCATTGATTCAGTAGCTGCATTGGTGCCTAAGGGAGAATTGGAAGGTGAAATGGGGGACAGTAAGATGGGCCTGCAGGCCAGGCTGATGTCTCAGGCATTGAGGAAACTTACGGGTGCTATCAACAAAACAGGTTGTGCCTGCATCTTCATCAATCAGCTTAGGGATAAGATCGGCGTGATGTTCGGTAATCCAGAGACAACTACCGGAGGTAATGCCCTTAAATTTTATGCCTCGGTACGTTTGGACATTCGAAGAATAGGTCAGATTAAGGAGGGAGCCGATAATATTTTAGGGAATCGCACCAAAGTAAAAGTGGTGAAAAACAAGGTTTCTCCTCCCTTCAAAGTGGTGGAGTTTGACATTATGTATGGAGAAGGAATCTCCAAAGTCGGGGAAATAATCGACTTGGGTGTGGAATTTGACATAATCAAAAAGGCAGGATCCTGGTTCTCCTACGAGGGGAATAAACTGGGGCAGGGTAGAGATGCGGTAAAGAACCTGATTTTGGATAATCCAGAATTAATGGAAGAGCTGGAAAAGAAAATCAAGGAAAAGTCGGGTATACTCAAACCGGATCCTAAAAAGCAGGAGGAAGCCTAATCTTATATAACAATAAATCGAAGAGTTTGAGGTAAAAGGCTAGGTCAAGGAGTTGTTGCCTCCTTGACTTTTTTATGTGGCACGTATGGCCTCCACTGGATTTAACCCTGCCGCAATACTCGCAGGCACTATACCGGACAACATCCCGATCACCGAGGAAAGCCCCAGTCCTAAAAGGACATTTTTAAAACTAAGTATAAGTTCAAGACTACCCAGAGGCACATAAGTGCCTGCATACACAAGGGCCAAACCTGCCAAGCCACCTATTAAACTTAAAAATGTGGCCTCAAACAAGAACTGGCAGAGAATAAAGTAATTTTTGGCACCCAGGGATTTTTGTATACCAATGATGCTGGTTCTTTCTTTTACAGAAACGAACATGATGTTGGCTATCCCAAATCCGCCTATCAAGATTGAAAATCCACCGATCACCCATCCGGCTATGCCGATGACACTGAAGATAGACCCAACCGCATTTTGGATAAATTCCGATTGGTTAAGCGCAAAATTGTCTTCTTCTGAGGGTTTAAGCCCCCTTTTCGCCCTGAGTAAGCCAGCCATTTCGTTTTCCAGGGCTATAAGTCCAGGGTCATCCTCAAAGCCCTTGGATGCAACGGTAGGTTCAATGCCATTTTTACCCACATAAAAGAGTTTGGTGAAGGCTCCAAAAGGGATCAGGATGCTTTCGTCCTTGGAGGGGGCGTCAAACAGACCTTCCCCTTCTTCTTCCAATATGCCAACAACGGTGAATTTTAACCCCTTTATTTTGAAGGTTTTTCCAACGGGTTCTTGGTTGGGAAACAGGGCATCAGCAATTTTAGCACCGATAAGTGCCACTGTTCTGGAAGCGGAGACCTCAAGGTCCGTAAAATACCTACCGGTTGCTATGGGTACATCGAACACCTCATTGTAAGAAAGGACTATCCCCTGGAGGCTGGCCCTTTCATAAGCATTGCTGGCTTGCCTGGCCGTGGTCCTTGCGGTGGCCGAAATGGTGACCGCTTGTGCATTTTTCAAGCGTTCTGCTAAAAACTCGTATTCTGCATAGGTGCCTGGAGGGCGCCGGAAATAGCGCCACCACGGGTAATCGGTCGGGCCGCCTGCCTGGTAAGGGAATCTGCCTACGCTCACCACGTTTGATCCCAGAAAAGACAGGCTGTTTTTGATGTTGGTCTCCAGGGAATCCACTAAAGTGAATACTGCAATAATGGAGAAAATCCCCACCGTGACCCCAAGCAAGGAAAGCACAGTCCTGGTAAGGTTGGCCCTTAAAGCCTGCCAAGCGAAACGGATACTTTCCCAAATTAACCGGATTAGCATCAAATTTGATGGTTAAATAAAAACTAAATAACAAGATAGATAGAATTGGTTGTAATTCTTATTATCTTTGCATTTTTTATGACAGGATAAAACTTCTTGAAGTGTTTAATTTCCAATTATACATACATGAATTTCCGCATGACAAATTCATCAAAAAGAGGGATGATTTTCGTGTGCGAGATTCTCCCGAAACGAGTTTCCCGAAGTGAGTTGGGGGCAGGCAGGATCAGGCTATCCCGACATATAGTGCGGGACAAGTTATGACCGCTAAAAGACATTTATAAACATATGAAATCGAGCATGACGCAAGCGACACACAGAGTATTAAAAATTGGCATTTATAGAAAGGAAATGACATTTTTTTTCGCTGTGAGCGTTGCGGATTCGTTGCGCGCCCCTGAAAAAACTCAGGGCAGGGTTGCGAGAAACCAAATGTCATTCGCAGTATTAAAAATCAGTACTTAATCAATAAATTATTAAATTTTAAGTGAGATGTCAATGGTAGGCATGATTATTATTGCGAGATTCCACCCCGACCTCCGGTACGGGGCAAGTTATGGCCATTGAAAAGCAAATTATAAACATATGAAATTATCAGATTTCAAATTTGAAATACCCAAAAAGCTCATTTCCTTATATCCCACCGAAAACAGGGATGAATCCCGGCTGATGGTGGTGCACCGCGATAGCGGTAAGATAGAGCACAGGGTGTTTAAAGATATTATTGACTACTTTGGAGAAGGCGATGTTTTTGTCACCAATAACACCAAGGTTTTTCCTGCCAGGTTGTACGGAAACAAAGAAAAGACCGGGGCAAAAATAGAAGTTTTCCTGCTTCGGGAACTGAACAAGGACCTGAGGCTTTGGGATGTATTGGTGGATCCCGCCAGGAAAATCAGGGTAGGTAATAAACTGTATTTTGGGGACAGTGACCTGGTAGCTGAGGTAATTGACAATACCACCTCTAGGGGCAGAACCATACGGTTTTTGTTTGATGGCACAGATGAGGAGTTTTATAAGACCATCGACACTTTAGGAGAAACCCCAATTTTGAAGGATTTTATTGAAAGGGACGTGGAGGATGCCGATAGAGAGCGGTATCAAACCATATATGCCGAGCATGTTGGGGCAGTGGCTGCACCTACAGCAGGATTGCATTTTACCCAGCACCTGCTTAAGCGACTTGAAATCAAAGGGATAGAGGTAAGTCCCATTACCCTACATATAGGTTTGGGAACCTTTAGGCAGGTGGACGTGGAAGACCTTACCAAACATAAAATGGACTCGGAGAATTATGACATCCCTGATGCAACCGTCAAATTGGTAAACAGGGCTCTGGATCAAAAAAAGAAAGTGGTATCCGTAGGCACCACTTCCCTTAAAACCATAGAGAGTTCCGTGACCGCCAACGGCAGGTTGAAGGCTAGTAGTGGATGGACGGACAAGTTTATTATTCCTCCATACGAATTTAAGATTGCCAACGCCTTGGTGACCAATCTGCACCTGCCGGAGTCCACCCTATTGATGACCACCTCGGCTTTTGGGGGGTATGACCTTATCATGAAAGCCTATCAGGAAGCCATCAAAGAAAAATACAGGTTTTTCTCTTACGGAGACGCCATGTTGATCTTATAATAAAAGGCACCTATGGTGCTTTTTTTTTCATCCTATAAGTAGAGGATACCTTTGGAAAAGTATGTGATAATTGTTGCCGGAGGAAGCGGCACCCGGATGGGAGGGGCTATGCCCAAACAATACATGCCTATTGGCAAAGTGCCCATATTGATGCGTACGATTAGGGTGTTTTACGAAAATGACCCCAGTACAACTCTGCTTTTGGTTATCCCTGCTAGCGATTTCGAGTTTTGGGAAAACCTTTGTAAACAACATAAATTTGACCTTCCCCACCGGGTGGTGGCTGGGGGCAGGTCAAGGTTTCAGTCCGTGAGGAACGGGTTGAAGGCTATAGATGCTAAGGAAGGTCTTGTGGCCATACACGATGGGGTAAGGCCCTTCGTGAGTCAGGAGGTGATCCGCCGTAGCTTCGAAGTGGCAGCGGTACATGGAAGTGCAGTGGCCGTGATGCCTTTGAAGGACTCTATTCGGAAACTCACGGATGATGGAAAATCTTTTTACCAGGAAAGGCAGTACTTTCGTCTGGTGCAAACCCCTCAAACTTTTCAACTTCCAAAAATAAAAAAGGCCTTTGATATCGGTGAGCTTAACCATTTTACGGATGATGCCACGGTCTATGAACACCAAGGTTGGCAGGTTACTCTCATTACAGGCAACCTCGAAAATATTAAGATCACCACACCGGAAGACTTGGACTATGCGGAATACCTGCTTACCAAAGATTGAGCAGGTTTTTCAGGGTCAGACAGGCATTTCACGGATTTTTAACGGATTTTTACCTAAATTCTCAAGCACATGTCAGTAGTTTAGCTTAATTTTATTAAAAAATTAACACTACTGAGATGAGAAAAAATCAGATAATCGGTGTGCTGGTATTGGTGATAGGGGGGCTCTTATTGTTGAAGCAATTGGGACTCTTTTTTCCTGTTTGGTTATTTACCTGGCCCATGATCCTTATAGCAATTGGAGTCGTTTTAGGGGTGAACCATGGGTTTAGAAATGTGTCTTCCATAATTTTGATTTTGATAGGGGGGTATTTTTTAGCCAGGAACTACTTGGGGCTACCCTTTGAATTGGAAAAATTTCTACTTCCCGTAGCACTTATCATTTTGGGCCTTTATCTTTTGATGAACCGCAAAAAAAAAGGTGCTGAGTTTTGGGAGGGTCATTTTGATAGGTTTCACAGGGGAGTACGTACCGGCAAGGCCAAAATTAATACCGAGGAACAACATCTGGATTACATCAATGAGGAATCCATTTTTTGTGGCACCAAAAAGAGGTTGGTGAGTAAATCCTTTAAAGGTGGGGAAATCACCACCATATTTGGAGGCACGGATCTGGACCTTACCCATGCAGATATGAATGAACCTGCCCATCTGGAAGTCACCGTGGTCTTTGGGGGACTAAAGCTAATTGTACCGGCCCAATGGGATGTTCAATTGGGGGTAAGCACCATAGCTGCGGGGATTGAGGATAAACGCTTCTTACATCAGAGACCTGTCGAGGATGGGAAAAAGTTGATTTTGAGTGGGGCGGTGGTCTTCGGTGGAGTGGAGATCTCCACTTATTGATAGGATGGTATTGGTTTATTTGAGTAAGCAGACCGGGAATGAAGCCATGGGGCTGGGGGCTTGGCACCCTAATTTATGGGGTGTTCAGCATATTTTTGCTTTGGATTATTTACTCAAGCCTTTTTCCAGGGAGCGGTTAGAGACCGCAGTGGCCAGGGCCATGGCTCATTTGGAGACGGACCAACCCCAGATGTTTGAAGGTTATCCGATGTTTCCTCCCTTCCTTCTGAGCCACTTGAAAGGGTGGTCAAAACCGGTTCTAAAATAGAGATTATATTAGTGTCAGATATCCACCATATAAGTGCGGAGGATGACTATGTGGCAAATGGAAAGTTCTCGAAACTTAAACCTATAAAGAACTTTGAGGAAGTACTTGACCCTTCATTGTTTTGCAGGATGCATAGGTCTCACATGGTCAATCTGTCTCAAGTGGTGCGTATCGAACCCTATGAAAAAGAAAATAGAAACTTTATCTTAGGTCTGGTGTAGAAATCCCCGTGAGCAAATCAGGAATGATCAAGCTCAAAACTGCTTTGGGATAAAAATGAAAATACCCCCTGCGATAGCCTCTTGGCACCTTGGGGGGTAAGCTCTCTAATACTCGTCCTCGTTAAAGAAGAAATCGTCCTTGGTAGGATAATCCGGCCAGATTTCCTCAATGTTTTCATAAGGTTCCCCGTCGTCTTCCAGTTCCTGCAAGTTCTCCACTACCTCCAATGGGGCACCAGAACGGATGGCAAAATCAATCAACTCATCTTTGGTAGCTGGCCACGGGGCATCTTCCAAATAGGATGCGAGTTCTAACGTCCAATACATAATCTATAGCGGTTAATTTTTTTATCCCCTCTCTAATGGGGTGCAAAAATAGAAATCTTTTCAGAATTTAAAACCTTAACGAATTAATTGTTTGTAAGTTCTCTAAGAATGTGGTTTTTGACATCCAATTTCCGCTTGTAGCCGCCAATTTTTTTATAGAGCATGTTCTCAAAGTTGTCCTCATTACTCCGGAAGTTTTCCGCATTTTCCTTGATCGTATCCAATTCCTTCTGATCCCTGCCAATTAAGTCCTTCAGGATTCCTGCTTTTATTCTCATTTGATCCTCGCGGCTTTTTTCGTCAAAGTCGGGATACTTTGAATGGCTCAGCTTGTCAAGAAAGGATTTCTCAAAAACCACGTCCTGAGAGAATACGTATGAGTGTATGCTATGTTGTGCTTGTCGCGGTTTTTTTGGGGGTAATTTTCTCCATTCAGCTTGTAGTCTTTTGGCTGCAGATAACTTGTCGGGGGTGATCTCTCCTCTGGAGAGCAACTTCATCTCGTCCGCCATTTTTTCCACTTTTTTAATGAGCAGGCCTGGACTAATCCTTGGTGCCTGCTGCAAGGTCCGCTTGTATTTTGAAAAAATACGGTTGTTTAGCCTGGAAAATTCATCCCAAATGGGTTGTCTTTTTTCTGCGGGCACCCTGCCAGCCTCTTTCCATTCTTTCTGTATCTTCTTGCTGATCTGAAAAGCAAGCTTCACATCCTGTAGTTCATGCGCCTGCCTGGCCTGCTGTAGCAGGTTTTCATACACTTTAATGTTTTGCTCTGCCTGAAGTGCCAGCCCCTCAAAAAAGTTTTTACGGTTGTTGTAAAAAACATCCAGTGCATCTTGAAACTGTTTTTCCACCTGTTCCTCTACTTCTTTATCCACAGGGCCAGTCTTAATCCATCTTGTTTTCAGGTTTTTAAACTCTTCTGATGTGTTTTTCCAGTCGGTATCGTTCATCAGCTCCCGTGCTTCCAATATCAGCCCTCTCTTGATCTCAAGATTACGCTTTCTATTGGCCTGGATGATTTCCTCCAGATAGACCTCTTGCTCCTCCAGCTCCTTGATCAAGGAAGGGAAATCCCCTAACCCATCATATTGCATGAGGGATTCCTTTAGGTGAATCAGTTTCATTAGGAACGAACCTTTGTTTTGGTTCTCAGCGATGTCCTCTTTGAGTTTTTCCACCTTTTGTTTGACCATCTGGTACCGGTCTTCGAAATATTGTATGGTGGAGGACTCATCCTCTTTTACCTCACCAATTACCCTGTCTTCTTGTCCTAAAAAACCCTTAAGGTAAACTTTGTCATCTTTAATATATCCGTATGGATGTTCCATCTCAATAGGTTGGTTGTTTTCTGTAAAGTGGTGGCTTTCTTTGCTGCAAATTAATTAATTATGGTTCATTATTCCTAAGAAAGGGGATATTTTAGCATCTTTGTTGACTAACTGAAACCAAACCTTTAATTATGAGTAACGAAAAAATTATATTTTCAATGGCAGGGGTTTCAAAAATTTATCCCCCACAGAAGAAAGTATTAAAAGATATTTACCTTTCCTTTTTCTATGGCGCCAAGATCGGTGTATTAGGTTTGAATGGATCTGGTAAGAGCTCCCTTCTAAGAATTATCGCCGGTAAAGACAAGGAGTTCCAGGGAGAGGTAGTTTGGTCCCCAGGTTACTCGGTGGGCATGCTGGAGCAAGAGCCACAACTCGATCCTGACAAAACGGTGAAGGAAGTAGTGGAGGAAGCTGTGGTGGCCACCATATCCCTGCTCAAGGAATTTGAGGCCATCAATGAGAAGTTTATGGACCCTGCCTTAATGGAAGACCCCGATGCCATGGATAAGCTGATTCAAAAGCAAGGTGAGGTCCAGGAAAAGCTGGATGCGGCCAATGCCTGGGAGCTGGACGTGATGCTGGACAAGGCCATGGATGCCCTTCGGCTTCCACCTAGTGAGGCTATCGTGGGCAACCTTTCTGGTGGGGAGAAACGCCGGGTTGCCCTGTGCAGGCTTTTATTGCAAGAACCGGATGTGCTGCTGCTGGACGAGCCTACCAATCACCTGGATGCAGAATCCGTACTGTGGCTGGAGCAGCATCTGAAACAATATAAAGGAACTGTGATCGCAGTTACGCACGATAGGTATTTCCTGGATAACGTAGCCGGATGGATTTTGGAACTGGACAGGGGAGAAGGAATTCCCTGGAAGGGGAACTACTCAAGCTGGCTGGAACAAAAGCAGGAAAGGCTTAAGTCTGAAGAAAAGACTGAATCTAAAAAACAGAAAACTTTGGAGCGGGAATTGGAGTGGATCCGTATGTCCCCCAAGGCCAAGCAATCCAAAGGCAAGGCCAGGTTAAATGCCTATGAAAAATTGGTGAGCGAGGAATCCAGGGAGAAGGAGGCCAAATTGGAATTGTATATCCCACCAGGACCTAGATTGGGTGCCAAGGTAATTGAGGTAAATGGGGTATCTAAAGCTTATGGGGATAAGTTGCTTTTCGAAGACCTCACTTTTTCCCTGCCTCAAGGGGGTATCGTAGGGGTGATAGGCCCCAATGGGGCTGGAAAATCCACCTTGTTTAAGCTGATCACCGGTGCTGAAAAAGCAGATGCGGGTCACTTTGAGGTGGGGGAGACGGTAAGGCTTGCCTATGTAGACCAAGAACACGACGATCTGGACCCCAATAAATCGGTTTATCAACTCATCTCTGAGGGGAATGAGTTCGTTAAACTCGGCAATAAGGAGGTCAACGCTAGAGCTTATGTGAGTAAGTTCAATTTTGCTGGTTCTGATCAGGAAAAGAAAGTAGGTGTGCTATCTGGAGGGGAAAGGAACAGGGTACACCTGGCGATGACCCTGAAAAAAGGCGGAAACCTACTGTTGCTGGACGAACCCACAAACGATCTGGATGTAAACACCCTAAGGGCCTTGGAGGAAGCATTGGAGAATTTTGGGGGCTGTGCGGTGATCATCAGTCACGATCGATGGTTCCTGGACCGGATATGTACCCATATTCTGGCATTTGAGGGTGATTCCAATGTGTATTGGTTTGAAGGCAATTTCTCTGATTATGAAGAAAACAAAAAGAAGAGGTTGGGGGATACCACTCCTAAAAGGATCAAATACAAAAAGTTGAAATGAAAACCGCGTGCCTGGATCCAAGGCACGCAGTTTTGGGTGAATAAGCACTACTTGGTGATGGGTATGTAAATTCAAATGGGGGTTTTAATTTAGAAAAAGCCTATAATATATAGGTAAACAGGGAATCCTATGGTGATGTTTAGGGGGAATGTTATGGCCAGTGCCATGGGGAGATATATGCCGGGGTTGGCATTTGGAGCTGCCAGACGCATTGCCGCAGGAACAGCAATGTAAGAGGCACTTGCCGCCAAAATGGCAAACATAAAACGGTCACCTATTTCTGGGATAAAGAAATGGGTAAGGAAAGCCACCAATGAACCATTGATCAAAGGCAGCACTATGGCAAGGGTGGTGGTGAATTTACCGGAGGATAGAAAAGCACCTAACTTTTTACCGCTTACTATGCCCATATCCAGAAGGAAAACCGCCAGGAAACCTTTAAATATATCGGTGGTGAAGGGTTTTATTCCTTCGGCCTGTGCATCGTTTGCCAAAAACCCAATGAGCAGACTGCCAAAGATCAACAATACGCTTCCATTGGTCAGCGCATGGCCCAAAACCTCCTTCATGTTCATGCCCAGCTGCTTGTCTGAGGAAAAGCGTTTCATCAAAAACACTCCAACAACTATGGCAGGAGCCTCCATAAAGGCCATAACCGCCACCATATAACCGTTGAAATGAAGGTTCAAGGTTTCCAGGAAGGTCACCGCAGTCACAAAGGTCACCGCGCTTATTGATCCGTAAGCTGCTGCAATGGCACCTGCATTTTCTACCCCCAAACGTTTTTTGATCAAAAAAAAGACATAAATGGGGATGATGGCCGCAAGGGCAACCCCAAATACGATGGCAATTACTATGTTCACATCATTGGGGCTGTGCGCAAGTTCCTGCCCCCCTTTAAACCCAATGGAGAATAAAAGGTAAATAGAAATGAACTTGGAGGAGTTTTTGGGGATTGCCAGGTCACTCTTTAAGCGAACCGCCACTATGCCTAATACAAAAAACAGCAGGGCAGGATTGGTTAAATTATCCAATAGTATTGTTAAATCCATAATTGGTGATGAAAAGACAAGATGTTTAATTAAAGTAATCGGATACCGGCAAAGGGTTAATTCTATAGCGAAACGTTTGGCGCAAAGGGGAGGCTATAAGGGCCGCCCCTCGCAAGGCCCAGATGTTATTGCCCTTGTCCCAGGGAGAAAGCAGGTTTGCCGTCAAAGGAGTATAGGTTCTCTGTTTTGATTACGTCCACATTGTTTTTCAGGGCATTCTGAAGCAGGGTCAAGATTTCTTCCTTGTCCACTTTTTTTCTGGATTTTGGTAAGAATCTGCATCTCCAGTGGTTAGTGCAAAAGGTTTCCTCAAAACCATTTGGCCAAACCATCACCCCTCGGTTGGTGATCATTTGAAGTGTGAGGTCCGGTAACTCCATTTTTTGCAGGCGTTTTGCCACCTGCTGGGGGATTTTGTCCTTATCGTCCACAAACACATCCACTCCCAAAAGTTCTTTATGGAGGGGTTTATTTTCTTTGAGCTTTGGCAAAGTAAAGGGTTTGTTGCTCCCGTAAGATTTTTTGGGCAATTCCTTGGGTGATTCGCCCAAATGCTGGGTGACTGCCTCCGCAAATTCCCGTGTTCCTACCAGTTGCTTGCTTTTCCCCTGGTGAAAAATGTCCGGAGTGTGGATGCCTCTCTCCAAAGTAACTAGCCAGGCATTATGGATGAGTTCGGCCACATCGTTTTCCCCGATATAGGTAAGCATCTGCAGGGCTCCCATCAGTAAACCGGAGGGATTGGCCTGGTTCTTACCTGCCAGGTTGGGAGCACTTCCGTGGATTGCTTCAAACATGGCACAGGACTCCCCGATATTGGCCGATCCGGCTAAGCCCACCGACCCCGTAATTTGGGCAGCAATATCAGAAAGTATATCCCCGTATAGATTGGGCATCACGATCACATCAAACATCTCAGGCTTATCCGCAAGCAAGGCTGCACCTATATCCACAATATAATGTTCACTTTCTATATCCGGATATTCGCTACTCACCTCCTTGAAAATTTGATGAAAAAGTCCATCCGTTTGTTTCATGATATTGTCTTTGGAAAAGCAAGACACCTTTTTTCTTTGAAAGTTGCGGGCATATTCGAAAGCATACCGGATGATTTTTTCGCAACCCGGTCTGCTCACCAGTTTGAGGCACTGCACTACATCCTGTGTTTGCTGATGCTCTATTCCCGCATACAGGTCCTCCTCATTTTCCCGCACGATCACCACATCCATGTCGGGATGTTTGGTGGAGATAAAGGGGTGCAGGCTTGTACAAGGCCGTACATTGGCATATAATCCAAGTGCCTTGCGCATGGTGACGTTCAGACTTTTGTAACCTCCTCCCTGCGGGGTGGTAATGGGGGCTTTTAGCAGGACTTTGTTTTTGCGTATGCTGGCCCAAGCTTCAGGGGAAATACCGGAACTTTGTCCTTTCAGGTAGGATTGCTCTCCGATCTCGATTTCTTCGAAGCTCAATTTTGCCTTTGAGGCCTTTAGGATATGAAGGGTGGCATCCATGATTTCCGGCCCAATGCCGTCTCCTTTTGCGATGGTTATGGTTTTCATGGGCAAGGGTGTCAAATTAAGATTTTTATTAAGGTGTGAAAATCCAGGGCCTGACTATTTTCCTTTGCCTGCTTGAAGTGCAATTGCATTTTTTCCTTTTTTTCGCTGAGCTGTTTTATTTTTTTGGTGATTGCTTCTGCGTCGAAGTTGTGGTCAGCTTCCCAATGCTGCATAAACTCGATTTTGTAGGTGTTGATCTTTCTGTCGATCAAAGAACCTATGAGTTCCATGACCTCTTCCGGTTCGAAACCAATGGAGTGTTTACCGTTCGATTTTTGTAGTTGCATAGTCTGTCTTGTTTATCTGCCGCAAAAGTAAATGACGGATTTCATATATTTTCATATATATTTTTAATGATATACATTACAAAAAGTTATGATAAACCTTCTAACTATCGGCTCAAGGGGTTTTGAAGTTTGTCGGGGCTGTCTCCAATTTTCAAAATACCCCATAAAAATCCCAGAAATTATTTTTAGGATAAGCCTAGATATCAGCCCTATAGGATTTATAAAAGTTAAGCGAATTTGAACTGTGGATTTCGGTTTTTTTGTAATTTAGAGTAAGAGAATAGCTTGGGAAAGTTAACTATGGGTTAGTTCTTTCTAGGATTTCTTTCCATCATTGTCTTTTTCCAATTCACTAGAAGCAAGTTTTTTGGCTCAATAAGGATTCAATGATTAATTGAATAAAGCCTGCTTCGATATTATTTATGAGCAAACACATCGATAGGGTTTCCCACATGGTTGGCATTTAAGCATGGATTTGAAAAAGGTTTTCGAGTTCGGTAACCGATGATTCATTATCCGCGTCCAATTTTATTATAGCCCCTAATTTGGAGGCCCGTTCCTTGTAGGCAGGAGTGGCAAGGATATTTGAAACGGCTTTACCGATTTTTGAAGGTGAGGCCCCTGCTGATATCCTTTTGCCAACACCGTGATACACAACTTTTGCAGCATTGTCAGCTTGGTCGCGGCCCATGGGGAGACACAATAGGGGCACCCCGTTTGCCAGGGCTCTCATAACAGTTCCGTGTCCGGCATGCGTAATGACGCAACTTGCGTGTGGGAAGATTTGGTCATGTGATCCATTGGGAATAATTTTTACATTCTCCGGGGTTTCTAAATTTTCGTTTTCAATGGCCAATCCTAGGGTGACCAGCCCTCTTACGGGTAGGCTTCCCAGGGCAATAATGCAATTGGCTATCGTTTGGGCTTGATTCTGGAATGTGGAAGATAGGCTCACAACCACCAATGGCCTAGGGTCTTTTTCAGGCCAGGGGTTGACCCATTCCTTCGCCCAATCGGGATCATCCAAAACAGGTCCTGTATAGCGGACATTCTTGGGTGCTGGTGAAATAGGTAAATCAAAAGTGCTGCTTGTTTGAATGATTCTTAAATCTGCATTGTGAAATAAATCAGAGGTATGTTTCAATTCATTGAGTCCGTTTTCCACCCTCACATTATTGATCTGCGGAAGAAACTTGTCAAATACAAAATTGAATACCGTAGTTAACATAGTATCCCTTATTCGGCCAAAGGGGTTATTAATGGCAGATAGCCCCAAACCTCCCGGGGGGCGGTTAGGCCCTGGCAAATATTCAGGCATATGGAAGAGGGCCACTCTCGGAATATTCATGGCCTCAGCGCCAATCAAAGCCCCGGGCATTAGGGCATCCGCAATCACAGCGTCGATCTGAAAATTTTCTATCGCAGCTTTCGTTTCTAATGCCACCGTACGAATAGGTCCAAAAATGACGTTTTTGAAGGTATTGTTTTTATCTTTCCAATCCTCCATTATATCCTTTTTCCTGTCGGATTTTAGGAAATACGCTTTAAAGGGGATGAATTTCGCGCCGTTGAGTTCGGCTAATTCTCTAAACCAAGGCTCACTTAATAGGTAAACGGAATGCCCCTTGGCCACCAGTTTTCTGAGGATTGATAAAACAGGAGGTATGTTGCCTCCCCCTTCCAGGGTAACGATTAGATAGTTCATAGGTCTTGCTTCATGTTATGGATAATGGATTCAAGGGTAATTATGAAAATGGAAGCCGTTTCTTTTTCTGAATACCCCAAATCTTTATGCAATAGTTTCCATTTATTCACGTCAGTTGCGGCATATATTGCTCCTATATACAAAGCATATTTGTAATGAGTATTAGGGGGAAGAAAGGGTGAAAACACCCGTTCGCACCATGCTTTGTGAGAATCTCGACCTTTTTTCAGGATTTTTGCTGCAATGGGAAATTCAAATTCTACCGCCAGGGTCCTGATGGCCGCCAAACCTGTGAGGGTGTATTCTTTCATAAGGGTTTGTATGGCATTTTCAATGTTCCCGGGCTCTGCTTGATCCTTTATGGACTGTATGCCTGCTACGTCATGTTGGATGGCTGCTTCATAGAGTTCATCTTTAGATCCGAACTTCCGTAAAATGGTTCTTTCTGTCACCCCGGCTTTGTGGGCAATCATTTCTAATGTTATATCCCGGATGGGGTGGTCTATCCACAGTTCGCCGGTCGCTCTAAGAATGTCCTTTTCTGTGGCTTCGGCCTTTTTTTTCCTGACGGACATATTGTACTTCCGCTTGGTTTTGTAATTCATGTCATGAATATAGACATTAATTAATTAATGTCAATTATTATGACATGAAAAAAATTATGATGATTGGTAATTTTTTTGGGATTTAGGCACTCTCAAAAAGTGAAATGGCTTTTCTTAATGCCAAAAAAATATTTGGTTCAATTGGTAGAAAGGGCTCATATTTTGCAATTTCTAAGCATATTTTGCTGTAAGTTCGTTGTATACCCCGTTCCACAATTGAACTCTTTGTTTTAATGCTTCTATCGTGATTTTTTCTACTTCTTGCCAGTATTCTTTATTGTTTTCACAGAGATTAGCTGTCATTTGCAAGGCAAGGTGACTGTGATGCCCGCCATCAACTTCAATATGTCTTTCTATATAATATTTAAAAATTGATAAGTTCTCTGGAAATGTTTTTTGAATTTCATCTATAATTGATATGAACATGGCAGGGATGAGGTCTTCACGACCAAAGGTGAATACTGCTGATTGTAAATGGGGTTTTTGGCTTTCAATGACTTTAAAAGTAAAATCCACAAATTGGCAAGCCTCTTTTGGTGTACGAGACTTTTCAAATGATAAATTTAAATCCCCTGTATCTTTAAGTGCCTTTACAAAGGTGTCAATTCTAGAAGTATCTGATCCACATTGATTCATCGCATCTAAGTATAATTCAAAGTGACTTTTTCTTTTTCCTTCAAGATCAACATCAGATTCTTCGCCGGCTACAATTTCGTTTATTAAAAACCTTGTGTCTGCCGAACCGGCAGGAAACCATGGCACAGTAGTACAAGTCAAATTATTTTGTAGTGACTTCAGTATAGACATAAAGTCCCAAACAGCGTAAACGTGGTATTGCATAAAAACTTTTAGGTCATCTATCCCTTTAATTGCTGAATAAACCTTATGATTAATAATTTCCTGTCTCAATGGCTGGATTTTCTCTTGAATTCTTTGAATTTGACTATTCATTATCATTGTGTTAATTATTTGTAATAGTACTCAATTACCTCAATAGTAGTACCTTAGACTGGTCGTTTGAAATATCAATCGATCAGATTCTAAATAAAATCGCAAGAAATGACCATGAGATAGCATTCTCACGCAGTGGGATGCCCCGGCAGCTATCAGGGCTGGGCATTCAATCTGACCGCTGAAAAGAAAATATAATCATATAAAATCAAATGGCATATTTACTTTTTTTTCACTATTGTGGGCTGTTATTGGTAAACTGTGGTATTTCCAACGCAGATTTCTGACCGCTCAGTCAAATTAACCTAATGACGCATCAGAATGTTACTCGATTTTATGTCAGATATCTTTTCAGCACTCTAAAGGTTTCAAGCGGCAGAAAACCAGAAACCGCATAGGTTAATCGTGAGGGGAGATTCCTCTGAAAAATAAAAACAGTTACACACTTAGCAACCTAACTATTGAGTAAAAATTATTGATTACATCCTTCTTTCCAGGTAATTTTCATTCCTTACACTGTCATCCCGGTCATAGAGATACCCCCACTTCTTCATGTATTCGTCAGCGGGTAAAAAATCATCATTCACATGGTCCAGCTCAT
>PXCO01000329.1 GCA_003565295.1 Cyclobacteriaceae bacterium | reverse complement strand
GGGCTGGTCCCAACTTAAGGTCAGTGATTGATGGGGTGAACAGAAATATAGGAGACGGAAAAACCCATCAGTGGCAGGCAGAATATTCAAATGGGGAACCATCCCTGACCCTAAGTTGGGACCAGCCCATCCGCTTGAACCTGATCCAGCTTACTTTCGACACGGGTTTACACAGGTTTCTCAGGATATCCCCGGAGGATTCGGTGTATCAAAATCAGGAAAGAGGCCCTCAACCGGAGACGGTTTCGGATTTTTCCATAGAGGCTAGGGTAGGAGGGGATTGGCAAAACCTTGCTGCTGTAAAAGGGAATTTCTTACGCCTGGTAACAGCAACTTTCGATACCATCCGCACCAATGAGATACGCATTAAGATTAGTAAATCCCATAATGATCCTCTGGCAAGGTTATTTGAAATTCGTTGTTACGAGGAAAAATAGTATATTAAGACTTCAGTTTGATTGTTAATTAATGATATAGGCATACGGAATGATGAAGCAATTAAACCTCGTATTGGCTATTTTCCTGATTCTGTTTTCCACCATGCTGCTAAGTTGTGCAAGTATAAAATATGGAAAGCCAATTGACCCAAACGCCACAGAGGAAACGGTCAATCTCTATCAGAACCTTGCCAGACTTTCTAAAAAGCATACCCTTTTCGGCCATCAACATGCCACAGAGTATGGACACGGCTGGACTGGCGATGAGGACAGGTCGGATGTCAAATCGGTAGCCGGCTCCCATCCGGCAGTGATTGGAGTTGATTTCAGTGGTTTTTCAGGAAGGCCCCAGGACATCATCCAAAAAAATAAGGACAATCTCAGAAAAATTGTTTCAGATACCTATGACAGGGGAGGAGTAGTTACCGTGGCCTGGCACTTTTCCAATCCTGTGTCCGGAGATGGGTTTTATTGGAAGGATTCGACTTCGAAACCTGCAGTAAGGTATATCATTCCTGGTGGAGAGGCCCATGAGACCTATAAGGAGATTCTGGATGGTATTGCGGAATGGGCAAAATCGGTGCGTGGCTCAGACGGCAAATTGGTCCCGATGATTTTCAGGCCCTTCCATGAATTTGATGGGGATTGGTTTTGGTGGGGAAAATCCCATACAACTAGGGAAGAGTTTATCGACCTTTGGGAGTTCACTGTTTCTTACCTCAAGGATTCTTCTGATGTCCACAACTTTATATATGCTTTTTCACCCGATAACCGGTATTTGACTGAAGAGGAGTACCTGGAAAGGTATCCGGGTGATGAATGGGTAGATATGGTGGGTATGGACAATTACGGGGATTTGGGAAGAAACAATACCTCCATTGATACCGCTGCACTGAAATTGAAGATAATCTCGGATTATGCCAGGAAAAACAAAAAATTGGCTGCATTTACAGAGACGGGACTGGAATCCATTCCTGACACCACTTGGTGGACAGAAACTTTACTCAAAACCATGAATAGGGATAAAATGAGGCTGGCCTATGTATTGGTTTGGCGAAATGATGCCAAAAGCCCCACGCATTTTTATGCCCCTTTCCCGGGTCAGGTCAGTGTACCGGATTTTTTGAAATTTTATCGGGATCCTTATACACTCTTTGAGAATGATTTGGTGAACATTTATAGGAAATGAAATCGAACCTGCCTGCACGGGCAGTCAGGCATGACGACATCAACACACCTGGGGTGAATAAGGGGTGCTTGCCAATAGCATGGAAATTTAGTTTTCACATGTAATGCAGAACCACCCGGTGTCATTAGAAATCCTATGGAAATAGTAAAAATGGTTTTTAGGAGATACCCTTCCTATCAATTTGCGATCGTTGATCTTTAGCTGATTTGCGATTATTAAGATCTCAAAGATTTACCTGAATTGTTTAAGAATTTATAATTGCAAACGTTTCCGTTAACGGTTGCGATATAAAAAGGTAAAATAAATTTACAATAGGGTTTTTCGTTTTGTGAAATAAAAGTAAATTAGAATAAAATTTTAAACTCATATTAAAAACATATAATAAATCAGGAAAATGCATTGGCTGGTTTTTTTACTATTACCAACTTCTGGAATGTTGGCCTAAGTTGAGATGGTTGAAATTTGTAATAAGATGGGTGCCAAATTACTTAAAGAGCGAGTAGGTATTTATAAAAATGAAGTAGGTCTATTTATGTTTTGCAAGGAATCTCTGTTAGTACTTACTTCAATTTTTACTGGGATAATAATGTCATGCGGTGTAGAAAAGCCTGCCGAAATATTGGAGGCGGAGACTTCCATACCTTCGGAAATTGATTACAATATTCATGTAAAGCCTATTTTGTCAGACCGTTGTTTTTCATGCCATGGTCCTGACCCCAACACCAGAGAGGCAGGTTTGCGTCTGGATATGGCAGAAGGGGCTTATGGACCTTTAGCCGATAATAAAAACAAGGTGGCTGTATCGCCGGGAAATCTTCATCGAAGTGATGTCTACGAAAGGTTGGTTTCCGATGATCCGGAGAAAATGATGCCTCCTCCTCAATCCAACCTCACCCTTTCTTCCAGAGAAAAGGCTATCATTGTTCGTTGGATAGAGCAAGGCGCCACCTACAAGCCTCATTGGGCATACATCAAACCGGAAAAAAGTATTTTACCAAAGGTTTCAGACCCGACCTGGCCCAACAATGAAATTGATTATTTTGTGATGAGCAAATTGGATCAAATCAATTTAAAGCACAGTCCACCTGCGGAAAAGGAGAGGTTAATTAGAAGGGTTAGTTTGGATTTAACAGGTTTGCCTCCAGATTTGGATTTAGTAGACCGATTTTTAAATGATACATCTCCCAACGCCTATGAAAAGGTGGTAGATAATTTGTTGTCGACGGTCGCCTATGCAGAGAGAATGGCCTTGGATTGGTTAGATGTCGCAAGGTTTGCCGATTCTAATGGCTTGCATGCAGATGGTTATAGGATGATGTGGCCTTGGAGAGATTGGGTTATTGAGGCCTTTAACGAGAACATGCCCTATGATCGATTTATTGAATGGCAGGTGGCTGGTGATTTGATACCCAATCCGTCCAAAAAGCAAATTTTGGCAACTGCTTTTAACCGTAACAACCAGACCAATTCCGAGGCAGGCATTATCGATGAGGAATACCGTCTGGAGTATGTACTTGATCGGTCAGAAACCATAGGGAAGGCTTTTTTGGGGTTGACGCTAGATTGTGCCAGGTGCCATGACCATAAATTCGACCCGCTTTCTCAAAAGGACTATTTTAGTATGGCAGCTTTTTTCAACAATATGGATGAGTTGGGTATGACGGGAAATGATGGGAATTCGGGGCCCTTGTTGTTGTATCTGGAAGATGATGAGGAAAGGGACCTGAATAGGTTAAAAGCCAAAATTCGTTCATTGGAAGAAGAAAAGGTCAAGGCACAACAAAAATTCTTGTCAGAAGTGAAAGAGGGCAGCTTAGCTCCACAATGGTTACCTGAAAAGACAATAAAATTGGGTTTGATGGCCCATTTTGATTTAGGGGAATATGGAAATGGCAGTATACTTGACCCATCCGGTAAGGTTATGGCAAAGGTTAAAGGCAGTCCGGAAATCATCCCTTCTCCCGGCGGCAAGGGTATGCGTTTTAAAGATGAATTGGACTTTCTGGAAATTCCCGAACAGGGCCTATTTGAAATGACTTCTGCCTTTTCATTTTCATTCTGGGCTAAACCGGAAAGCAGGGAACCTTATCGGTCTCTTCTAGCTAATTCCGGAAATAAAAACAATTTCTTCAGGGGATATGAAGTTTTTTTGGACAGCACCAATAGGGTACAGGTACGGATTATCAATGCTTTGCCCCACAATTGCATCCATATAATCACCAAGGATCCAATTAAAATGGAAGACTGGAGCCACATTGCGCTTACCTATGATGGTTCTGCGGTTGCTGATGGGACGGTAGTATACATCGATGGGAAACCAGCACCTTTGGAGACTCTGAGGGATAACCTATACAAAAGTATTTTGCCTGTCAATGATAGTAGGGGGATGCCTGTAAACAGGCCCTTAAGGCTCGCCAGAAGCTATAGGGCCTTCGGTGGGGATAATGGGATTTATACGGGAGGCTTGGATGACCTGTATATTTATGATAGGGTATTGACAGAACTTGAGGTTGCTGAACTGCATCATTACGGTACTTCTTCCCAACTCAAAGAACATGAACTTTCTGAAATTGGTAGACACCTGGATTATCATACAAATAAGGTGGCCCGGAACAAGGATGAATCCTTGAAAATATTAAGACAGGAGCAGCTAAAAATGCTCGAAGGCAAGAAAGAAGTAATGGTCATGAAGGAAAGAGACCATCTTCGGAAAACCTACATATTGGATAGGGGAGAATACGAGTTGCCTACCGAAGAAGTGCAGGCGGATGTTCCTTCTGTTTTACCCTCTTTAGAGAAAGAATGGCCCAGAAATAGACTGGGATTGGCAAAATGGCTTACCCATTCTGATCATCCACTGGTAAGTAGGGTTTCGGTAAACAGGTATTGGAATCAATTTTTCGGTAGGGGAATAGTCCCTACGGTAGGCGATTTTGGAAGTCAGG
>PXCO01000014.1 GCA_003565295.1 Cyclobacteriaceae bacterium | reverse complement strand
CATCGCATTCAGCGCCTCTTCGACCGTCCCGCGCACCATCTCGCCAAGGTGATCCCGGATCCGGCCCTCATCAATCTGGATCACCTGACCCATCGCACCATCCCTCTTATCGTCAGCCATCATTTCGCTCCTTCCGTCAGTGTAGAAGGAGCCGTCAAATCTGAAAGTGCGAAAGATTCTTTACGTTATCGCTGACTGCGACAGCATCGGTCATCAGCCGATGGCGATATCCTCTGCGGTTTTGCCCGTTTCCAACGCCTCGACGAACCACTGCGGTTTGCGCCTCCGACCGGACCAGGTGAGCGCCAGGTTCTCAGGGTGGCGGTATTTCGGCGCCACGGGTGTGCGTTTGGGTTTGACATCACTGTCGACCAGTTCGGCCAGCGAATAGCCCAGCTCCCTGGCGAACGCATCAACCTTGGCGCGGGCCTCTGCCTTCTGCCGGTCCTCATAGGTGGTGATTGCCTTGGCGATGTCCTTGCGGCATTTTCTTCAGCTCGGGAAGCGACAAGGCCTCGAGATCGTAATCAGCAATGTGGTGCTTTCCGTGTCCTGAATGGTCCTGCAAGGTAGCCTGTATCGGCATGGCCCCGCAACTCCCCGCGGGCGAGGGCAGGGGTGGCGGGAATCAGTGATGTGCTGTCTCTGCCGCCAAGGCCGTGCCGGGCTTGGGTTCAGGCTGTGCCGTTGGCAAGATGACAGGGTCTGGCATGGGCTCCCCGCGCCTCTCTGGCTTCTGGTCCATCCCTTCGACGGACAATCCCCTAATCCCGTTCGGTCTCCTGCGCGCAACCCCGCGCCAGACCGGGCCGTGTTGGCCGCCTGTGGCGTCCTGCCCGCTCCACCCCGGTCCTCTGGGGGTTTCCGGTGTCCATGCTGTCCACCGTGCACGCGTCGCCCGACGGGCTTTTCCCGGGTCTTGTCGAAGGGACGGTCCCGAAGACAGGACACATAAGGAAGCTACCCATGCAGAACATCGTCATCCTCGCCGGTAACATTGGCCAGAAACCCGAAGCCCGCACGACCCAGGGCGGCACCAGCATCACCAATTTCAGCCTCGCCACCTCGCGCCCCCGCCTCTCGGAAGGTCGTGTCCTGCGCGACGAGAACGGCTACCGGGTCATGGACACCGAATGGCACCGCATCACCTGCTTCAACGGTCTCGGCAAGACGGTCGCGGAGCATTGCGAAAAAGGCATGAAGGTGCTCGTCCACGGCCGCATCCACTACACGAAATGGACCGATGCCGCAGGCAATGACCGCTACGGCTGCGAGATCATCGCCGAGAAGGTCGATTTCCTCAGCCGCCCGAAATCGGCCGAGTCCGAAAACCCCGAGCTGGTCGACCGCGACGACGAGATCCCGTTCTGAGAGGAACGGGGCCTCCCCAAGGCCCGGCGGGGAAACCCGTCGGGATCGGGTTGTTCTCCGCAAGGCACCATTGAGCAGCAATTGACCGATGCCACGATAGGCTCGAATGTCAGCCTCGAATACCTCCTCGCGGCAAACTGCTATAGGGGCAAATGTCTTCGTCGAACGACACGTGGCGTTGTCGGAACTTTGTACCATCGATGACATCCGGCTTACTGATGCGGTCCATGCGGAAATGCCGGAAATCCGCTCGTGCGGGGTCCCATGCCACCAGATACCACAGCGGCGGCAGGATCAGCATGGCTTGCGGTTCAACTTCGCGGACCGTCTGTTGGCCTTTGGCATCGCGATACTGAAACCTCAATTGCATCCGTTCAAGGAAAGCTGTCTCAAAGGCGGGCAAGAGATATGGGTCGATAAATCCCATGTCCGACAGGTCCTGAAGCGGCGAAAGTTTCCCTACATGCAGGCAGTCCAGAAAGCGGCGCAGATCCCGGACTTTTTCTGGTGGCAGGGTCTTTTCGATCTTTGCCAGCCCAGCATCCGCAAGGTCCGAGAACGGCAGGTATCCGGCCGCGCGCATCGCGGTGACGCTGATCAGCAGGGCAAAGACCTCGGCCACGGCAAGCCGCGCGGTTGTCTGCATCGATTGTGGATCGAGTTGAAGGCCACCACCGCGTCCGGGCTCTGAGTGAATGACGAACCCTTGGTCGCGTAGGGCAGCGATGTCGCGCAGCACCGTGCGCCGTGAGGCGCCGACCTCATGCGCAAGCGCATCGACGCTTGCCGTGCCTGAGCGCCGGAGGTGACGGATTATTGCGTCATGGCGGGTACGAAAATTCATGTGGCCAGCATAGCATGAATGGTGCCAAAATTTGGCACCATTTCGTTCTACGACTGCTGCATGGACTCAACAAGGAGAATTTGCCATGCAACGCACCGCCGTCAATCCGTGGGACTGGTCCCTGAAACTGGGCTACAATCAGGCCGAGATCATCGAAGGCGCAACACGACAGGTCATCTGCGCAGGTCAGGCCGCCGTTGACGCAGACGGCAACCCGCAGCACCTGGGCGATATGCGCGGCCAGATCGCCCTTGCGCTGGACAATCTGGCCACGGTCCTTGCGGGTGCGGGCATGGACCTGAGCCATGTCTCCCGACTTGGAATTTATGCGACGGATGTGGATGAGGCGCTGAAGAACTTCGATTTGCTGGGGATGCGGTTTGGGGCGGCGCAAAACGCCCCGCCTATGACCCTGGTCGGCGTCACACGGCTGGCCATTCCGGGACTGCTGTTCGAAATTGAAGCCACCGCCTGCGACTGACGCGATTTGAAAGCTGAAGTCGTTTTATAGCTCACAATGCTGAACGGCGGCTTCAATTTCGAACAGCACGGCCCCTCACATTCACGTTTGAGAGTCAGAGAAGGGTTGGTTGCTTTCGCGACAGGTTGAAGGCTGGGAGAGTGGCTCCCGGCGCCTGTCACGGAGGAATACCGATGGGTGTTGTGGAAGTCCTGGATCCGGTCGCACCGGCGCGGGCAGGTGGCTGGAAGGTGGATGTCAGCCGGGGTGAGCGGAACGGGCGGGTGTCGTCCGAATGGTTCAACCGGCCCGATGACGAGCGGTATCTCTCGCTCGATGATCTCTGGGCCAATGTGAAGGGTCGCTCCGAACGCAGCCGCAGCCGTGTGGTGCAGACGGCTGATATCCGGGTCGAGGCGGCGCGCGACAACCCCGGGCGGCTACACCTGATGCTGCCGAAAGCACAAGAGCTGGTCGCGCCCCCGCACTGGGCCTTTGGCCAGCTTGCCAGCATCGTTGGCGCGCCGGCCTCCTACCTGCGGCAACTGCCCGCGCCGCTGGCTGGGATCAACCTGCAATACGGGCTGACCAACCACCGCGCAGAGCAGGTGAAAACCTTTGAAACTGAAGACGGTAGCACCGAGCTGCGCGCGGTCACCGGCCCCGACTACGGCCGCATCCATGACTTTGAGCTGGTCGAGGCAGTGCAGCGCATCGCGGGCAATGGCACGGGCGACACGCGGTGGAAGGTGCCGGGCGTGCTCGACTGGGCGACCGGGGTCTATAACCCCGATGTCGAGATCAGCCGCGACACGACCACGCTCTATGCCTCGGACCGCGATGTCTTCCTGTTCCTGGTCGATGATCGCAACCCGATCGAAGCGGGCAAGCTGCCCGATGGCTCCCCCGATCTCTACTTCCGGGGCTTCTATTGTTGGAACTCGGAGGTCGGAGCCAAGACGCTCGGCATGGCGAGCTTTTATCTGCGCGCAGTGTGTCAGAATCGCAATCTGTGGGGCGTCGAGGATTTTCAGGAGATCCGGATCCGGCATTCGAAATACGCCGCCTCGCGCTTTGCCCATGAGGCGGCCCCGGCGCTGACGCGGTTCGCCAATTCCTCGCCGCAGGGCTTCGTGAACGGCATCAAGGCCGCGCGGCAGCAGATCGTGGCGCGCAGCGACGAGGATCGCGCCGATTTCCTGCGCAAGCGGGGTTTCTCGAAAGCCGAATCCGGCAAGATCATCGAGAAGGTGCTGATGGAAGAAGGCCGCCCGCCCGAGAGCATCTTCGACTTTGTGCAGGGCATCACGCGGCTTGCGCGCGACAAGACCCAGCAGGATGCCCGCCTCGACATGGAGGGGCGCGCCAAGAAGCTCCTCGACCGGGTCGGCTGACCAAGCCCCATGCAGCGATCGCCCGACACCGGGGCGGTCGCTGCAGCTATTTCTCAACATGCACGCCGTTGGCTTTGCCCCGAAAGGACAGGGGGCTTCGGTGTGCGCATTTCAGCGAGACGCCCATGACTCCCCAGGAAGAAACCGTCATCCTCGAGGCCCGCGATATCCTCGGCCGTTACCTTAGCCAGAACCCGGTCATCGGCAGCTGGCAGGCGCTGATGGACTATTGCGCTCTGACCGTCCGAGGTCCCATCGAGCGATTCCATGTCCTTTATCTCGACCGCAAGAACCGCATCATCGCCGATGAGCTTTTATCGACCGGCACAGTCGATCATGTCCCCGTTTATCCGCGCGAGGTGATCAAGAGAGCCCTGATGCTGAACGCCAGCGCCCTGATCCTGATCCACAATCACCCTTCGGGCGATCCCACGCCGTCCGAGGCCGATCTAAGCATGACCAAGGAGATCCAGAAGGGCTGCAAGTATCTCGGCCTGACGCTGCATGACCACGTCATCGTGGGT
>PXCO01000033.1 GCA_003565295.1 Cyclobacteriaceae bacterium | reverse complement strand
CTCCTCATGCTCGATTTCATGTGTTTATAATTGATTTTTATTTGCCACATAGCCTGCCCCGGACTCGCTTCGGGGGAATCTCGCAAATGATAATCATCCCAGTGTGTGAAGTGCTCATCATGCTCGATTTCATATGTTTAAAATTTTTCTTCAGCGGTCATAACTTGTTCCGCACTGTAAGTCGGGATAGCCTGCCCCTGCCTGCCCCTGCCTGCCCCGAACTCGATTCGGGGAACTTGATTCGGGGAACTTGCTTCGGGGGAATCTCGCAATAATAATCATGCCTCTGTGTGTCGCCTGCGTCATGCTCGATTTCATGAATGTAGTTCGTTGTAATAGCGCAAGGATTGCAAAATATCCTCTTTTCCCACAGCAATGTTGTATTCGCAGGTTCCTATGCGGGGCAAAAGGGAAAAGTTGAGGACGGTTCCTTCGTTTTTTTTGTCTTGAAAGCAAAGGTTGGCGATCTCTTCAAAATCCTGTTCCTGGACTAGTGGTTTCCCAAAAACCGTGAGGATGATATCCTCGATTTTCTGCAGGTCTTGGGGGGGCATTCTTAGGTATTTATGCGAGAGGTAGCCCTCGGCAAGCATGCCAATGGCAATGGCTTCACCGTGTAGCAGGCGATGGGAACTATTGAGATAAAAGGATTCGATGGCGTGCCCGATGGTATGGCCAAAATTCAAAATTTTCCTCAGCCCTTCCTCCTTCGGGTCTTTGTTTACCACATCTCTTTTGATCCCCACGGATACTTCAATAATGTCCTTCCAATTTTGTGCCGTCCAATTATGTTGCTTTAGCCCTTCAAAATAATTGGCATTGGCAATCAGTCCATGTTTAATCACTTCGGCATAACCGGACCTTAGCTCAGACTTCGGCAGGGTATTTAAGAATTCATCGCTGATAAGTACTGCTTCAGGGGTAGTGAAAACCCCGATATGGTTTTTGTAGCCCATAAAATCCACCCCCAGTTTACCTCCAACACTCGCATCTACCTGCGAGAGCAGGGTGGTGGGTAGGTTGATGAAGCGGATGCCCCGTTTATAGGTACTTGCACAGAATCCCCCCATGTCCCCTGTCACCCCTCCTCCAATATTGATGAGGATGGCCTTTCGGTCAAAGCCACATTCAGTCATCCATTTCCATATTTCTGTACAAGTTTCCAGATTTTTATGGATTTCACCAGCGGGGAATGAATATAGCTGGTGAGAGGGGAGCTGCGTTTTTACCAGGGGATAACAAAGCCTGACCGTTTCGCTATCTGCCACCACCCCGATTTGAGAAAATTTCCGGGTTTCCAGATAGCGAAACAGGTCTTGGGCAATGTTTGAAGAAAATACGATTTTTTCCAAGGCGGTCAGTTCTCTTTAACGAGAGGCTAAATTATCAAGAAGTTTTTTTCTCGGCAATTGGCTCCCTTAATTTTTTCTCCTGCCTCTTTACGGATTCTTCATGAATGCAATAAAGTAATTCTTTCATGAACTTTTCGCTGAGGTTTTTGGAGATTCCTTTCTGGGTTCTGGAATCCATTACCATTTTCCAGCGGTCTGATTGAAAAACAGTAAGGTTATGCTCCCTCTTGTGTTCGCCAATTTGATCGATAATGGAGAACCTTTCAGCCAGGAGATCCAATAACTGATCATCAAGGTGATCCACAGCATTCCTCAAATCTTGAAGCTTTTCGGATGGCTTCTCTGTTTCCAGAGGTTTCTTGAAATCGATCTTGTCAAGGATGTCCCTCAACTGTTTTGGGGTGACTTGCTGCTTGGCATCACTCCAGGCATTGTCAGGGTCGTGATGGGTTTCTATCATCAACCCGTCCAACCCGAAATTGATGGCACGTTGTGCAGTTTCTAAAATTCCTGCCCTATTGCCCACGATATGGCTGGGATCGTTGATCACTTGCATACCCTTCCAGATTCTTTTCAGGTGAATGGGCATGGACCAATTAGGTTTGTTTCTGAACTTTTTGTCATAGGCATCGCTGAACCCCCTGTGTATGGCGGCTAGCTTATCAATGCCTACTGCCTGAAGTCTTTCCAAGGCTCCTCTCCAAAGTTCCAGGTCAGGGTTCATAGGGTTTTTGACCATCACAGGAATGTCCACTCCCCTGAGTGCTTCTGCAATTTCCTGTACGGCAAATGGATTCACCGTGGTTCTGGCACCTACCCAGAGGATGTCCACCCCATGCTTCAATGCAGATTCTACGTGAGCGGTATTTCCCACCTCTATGGTGATGGGGATATTGAGGTGGTGACGTACGATTTCCATCCACTTCAATCCATCTTCACCGATGCCCTCAAAGCTTCCCGGGCGGGTTCTAGGCTTCCAAATGCCGGCCCTGAATACATCTGGGATGGCATTTGCCTCCTTCATGTCGACACATACTTGCTCAATTTGCTCAGGAGTCTCTGCGCTGCAGGGCCCTGCGATGATCAGGTGCTTATTGCTTAGACCCAAGCCCCAATCCTGCGTTTGTAAGTGATTTTCCATTGTTTTGGTAACATTTAACAAAAAAGCCCGATTCTGTCGAATCGGGCCTCTATTTTCAGTTTAATTTCTTTCAAGTTTTCACTGGACAATAAGCAGCACCGATTCTACCTTCGGGACGAAAGTAAAAGTAAAAGAAGGTAAAATAGATTGCTGTTACTAATATCATGCCCCAAATTTAAATCAGAAGATTATTATTTCAAATGAAAGGGAAGATTTTTTTTTGGTTTTTTATTAATTGTCTTTAAGAAAGTTGGTTGACATAATCTTCCAAATAGCTGAATTTTTTCGTCAAATGGCCATTTTCAGCAATTGTTGCATTCTTGATCAACTCTGATCCAGGGTTGAATAATTCAGGGATCACCTTGTCACTGAGCTGCCTGCCAAAGTCTTCGGATGCATCCCTGGGAAGCTCGCAAGGTAAGTTATCGATGGCCATTACAGAAATGCTGTCCTGCTCTCCAAATGCAGGGATTTCCCGCAAGGTTTTTCTTGACACATCATACACAGGCTCTGCTATTTCACTTGGTCTAAGCGTGGTGGGGACAGAACCTTGAATGTCACAGGTAATGTCTGCGATTACGGAAATATTAAAATCTGCTGACTGTATGTCCTCAAGGTCAAATAACCTCGGTGCCCGCGGATCCCAATAGGCGGCGGCAATCAACATGTCGCTGACTTCTGTGTATGGGGCGAAGGTACCTTCGTAAAGCTCAGGTTGACCGAAGAACTCTTCTTTTAAAAACCCTCCATCTGTTTTCCGCTGATTATAATGAGACGGACTTAATTGCGTGTAAATTGGTTCCTCGGAATAAATCTGTAAATACTCCCCAGGTTCCACCCTTTTAATGTTAAGCTGGCTTAATAGTTCAATCACACCTCTGGCCACTTTCCCACACCCTGTTACAGCAATTTTCACAGCGGGAAGTTCGATTTTCTCCAATTCCCTATAGAGTTCCGCTAAGTCCGCACATTCGTGGGCACGTTTGAGTTCAAATAGCCCTGTTTTTTTGCCATAGACCCAAAATCCATTATATGCGCCAACGATGCCTGCCCATAGGCCGAAAGCCACCACCCTTTGACCATTTGGATCAATAAGAGGCTCATAGTCAATGAGTCTGATTTTATTTTTCAAAATCTCTTTTAAAAGGGACCTGTTATAGGATTGCTTTTTAATGGTGTGAGAGAAAAAAAAATAGGTTTTCTTTTCCATTAAATTTTGCATTGGGACTTCTTTTACTCCCATTAAGATATCGCAATCTCCTAAATCATCGCTTAGCTCTATGCCTGCGTCCGCGTATTCTTGATCACTGAAAGCCCTAACAGGACTAGGATTGACCTTAAAGGTCAGCTTTCCTTTGTAGACTTCCTGTAATTTTTTAAGTTGGTTCGGGCTAAAAGGCACCCTATGATCCACGGGGATTTTCCTTTCCCTCAATATTCCTATTTTCATACAGATATTTTTAGCATATTCGCCTTAATCAAAAATAAAGCCATGAAATGCCCATGAGAAAAGTTCTCACACAGGGTGATGCCCCGGAAAGCTATCGGGATCGGGACAGGCTGGGACAGGTAATGACCGCTAAAAGACAAAGATAATCAAATGAATTATGGGTTACTGATTGCTATGTGGGTCCTGTTTTATACTTCTCATAGTATTATGGCCGCCACAAAGATTAAGAAAAAAATGCGTAGGATAATGGGGAGATCCTATAAATGGTACCGCTTGACTTACAGTTTTTTTTCGGTGTTGTTTTTTTTGTGGATTTTAATGTATGCCGCCACTATTCCAGTTTCAGTTGTTTTAGAGCCCTCCCAGTTTCTTGCCTACCTTGGGTTTGTTTTGGCAGGTTTTGGAACGATCATAGCAGTGAAAGCTTTCAAAGGCCAATCGTTGAAAAGGTTTTTGGGAATAATACCCCATGATGACCTTACTACTGTGGAACCTTTACACACCGAGGGGCTATACGGGTGGATGAGGCATCCCATGTATGCAGGTCTACTATTAATATTTTTAGGGTTTTTCTTTTACCTACCCTACATTAGTTCCTTGATACATTTGCTTGCTCTTCTTGTTTATTTACCCTTTGGTATTTATTTCGAAGAAAAGAAGTTGATAGCATTATATGGGGATGATTACCGCACCTACCAGGCAAAGGTTCCCGTATTATTTCCAACCCGGAAACCATGAATGAACTCATTATTTACAGCATACTCCTAATCGCACTACTTGCCCATCTGGGGATGGCTATGGCATTATATGTGAAAATCAACCGCTCAAAGGCACTTTCATTTCATGAGAAAAACAAATGGAGACTTAAAGCACTGCTTTTTCCGGCCTACTATTGGTTTGTCTTCAAAGATCTAAACGGATAGTAGGGGCCTTGCATGCCAGTGTTATCTTAACCAAACTTTTGACAAATATCTCCCGCAGATTTCGCAGATATTCGCATAGGGCCTCCCCAGTACACAAGTTACTCTGGTCAGGTATCCGGCCGGCATTTATTCCTAACGTGACGCTAATTTAAATTGGCAGGGGAACCTCTTACAGATAGGTCATCAATGTAGAAAATGGCCGCAGGAACCTTATCATCTGCTCCAGGCAAAGGGGGTTCCGGATCTTCATTCGGAGTTTTCCGGTTAGGCAAATCCCTGTATTCCCCGGTGCGAAAGGAAACCCTTTCTACAGATTTCACTGCTTCGGCAAGTTCGGCATCTTGTATCAATAGCCGATCGTTTAACCAAAGAGAATAGTTGCCAAAGGGTGTGGCTGTTGCCTTTAGCTGGATATGATGCCACCGATCATATTCGATTTTTGTTAATTTTTTGGGATGGTTACCGTCTTCTGCCCAAAGATTCCCCAGGGAGTCAATCCTCATCCTTACAGGCCTGTTTCCAAAACGGTCTACCAGGTCGATTTCCAGGTTGCCTTTATTTTGATTGGGGACATAGAAGGTGAAACTCAAGTCAGGCTCATCGCTTTCTTCAAATACCCTTATGGCTCTGGCATAATCATAAGGGTCCTCATCCATTAATTTAAGGGAGAGCCCTTCTTTTTCTGGGGAAGTATCCAGCTGGATAGGAGCCCAAATTGGGGCATAAATATTCCAGTCCGGCACAGCCCCATCCCTTTCCAGTTCATCAAAATGGTCTTCCACCGGCCCCTCTACGACATGGCGAATGGGGGTAGGCACCCGGCTCACCCACATGTCTTCTTTGTTCATACTGTAGGTCAACCACATGTCGTTTCCGGGTGGGTTGCCATTACCAGGAACTATACCTCTTACATAGCAGGGGCCGAAATCCTTCCATCTGCCAAAAAATCTCCTGGGGGGCACCTCTCCTTGGACCAATACCATGTCGTCGAAAATGATCCCATCTTCCCCTGTAATCGTGATGAGTGGATACCTGTATTCATCTAAATCTATGGGGTTATACACCAAGGCAAAGCGGCCATCCGGGGTTGCTTGCCCCCAGACTTTGCCGCCTGCCATGGTAAGGGTAGGAACCTTTGTTACTGGACTAAAGGTGTGGCCCCCGTCTTCGGATAGGGCTGTCACAGACCTTTTCCATAAACCAACGATTTTACCGTCTTTTCTCGTATAATAAGATAATGCTGAACCTGGGAATTCTCCCTGATAAAACCCATCTAGTCCCCTGTCTTCATCCCTCCATTGCAAGGTAATGAGCCTATTGCCCAGTAGCTCTTCACATGCCTCTACGAAGCCCTGGTCTGGAGAAGAGGTGTAAAATGGATAGCTGGTATTGGTTTCATCCCACTGGGTATGGCTGCTGTATCGGATAAAATAGATAGGTCCCAGGTCTCCGTTTTTGTAGATTTCTCTCACTACTCTGCCAATTCCACCTTCCTGAAAGGGATCCTCGGCATGGGCATAAAATGCCAGAGTAAGCAAGCGTCCGCCAGATGTTACATAGAAGCCCATCCGTTGGTGCATCATATAGCCATCGTAACCCTCGGGAACCTCAACCCCTTCTGGAGCCTGATAGGGTGGGAAAATAACCTCAGGTTTAGACCAATTTTTACCATCAGGAGAACTTAGGAGCAGGGTTTGTCCTGGGGCTATGTGCTCATCCACTGGGTTGCTGAGGTATTGTTGGTAAAATTTCCCTTCCCAATAGGCAAGGCTAGAGGCATGGTTGTAGGTCCATCCATGGCCTTCTGCCAGTTCGGGCCGTGACCGGTTTACCCTTAATGTTTGTCGGCTTTCCACTCCTATGGCATAGCGCAGCCTACCTTCATGCACTGCGGGGTCTATACTTACCCCACCTATATATCGTACGGGTTCGTGAATACTTCCGGTTTGCGCTTTGGATTCCAGTCTAGTTCCAAGAAATAGAAATAGGTTTATTAAGAATAATGAATAGTGGAACTTCATAGTGGTTTTATAATTTTATGAATATGCCTTTTTTATACAGCCAATAGGCCGGTATGAAATTGATTGCCACGTAAATAATGGCATAAAGGAGACTGGCCAGTTTAATGGGGGCGCCAAACCCACTAAGGCCTTGCACAAATTGGGTGTCTAAACCGCCAAGAATGTAGGGGTTGTAAAAAATTAAAGACAAGATATCGGCCAATACATATACCGTAATCGCATTGGCTCCAAAAATCACTCCTATGGATGTGCCTTTCTGGTACCCCTTTACATCTACCAGGTAATAGAATGCACCCAAGAAGGTGAATGCAGCCCCACCTGTGACCATGGCAAAAGGGCTAGTCCATAGGTGTTTGTTGATGGGAAATACTTGCGCCCAAAGAAGTCCTAGCAAGATAATTGGCAGGCCAATGGCCATTAACTTATTGGCTTTTTCCTGGGAAGAGGCTGTACTGAGAAGTATTTTCCCTGCCAGGAGGCCCAAAATGCCGTTAACAATGGATGGTACAGTGCTAAACAGTCCCTCAGGGTCCCAGGTGCCTTCCCACATTTTGCCAGGAAGTAAGATGCGGTCGATCCAGGCGGCGAGATTTTCGCCTGGCTCAAGCATTGCCCTATCATATCCGGGTGTGGGGATCAGGGTCATAGCCAACCAGTAAAAAAACAGGATTCCTGCTGCCCAAATTACTTGCACCTTCCATTGGGTGTTCAGGAACAAAAAGGCACATGCCAGGAATACGATGGCAATGCGCTGAAGTACCCCGGCAAATCGTACATCCAACATATCGAAATCGGGGATCAGGTTTAAGAAAACACCTACCACAAATATTTTGAGCGAACGAATCACTATTTTTTTGTACATCCCATTTTTATCAATACCTTTTTGTAGCCTTTTGGAATAGGCGAAGGCAATGGAAACCCCTACGATAAAGAGGAAAAAAGGGAAAATGAAATCCGTCATGGTGATCCCGTTCCAGGATGCATGCAGGAGTGGGGGGTACACGTGGTCCCAAGTTCCGGGGTAATTGACCAAAATCATTGCGGCAATGGTAAAACCTCGCATAGCATCCAAAGAAACCAAGCGTTGGGAAGAAGCAAGCATACAGTAAAATTTTAACCTTCAATAGCCCTTTTAATACGCCTGGACGTATTATTAAGGCCATTTAAATTCTGTCTTTATGATCAAAAAACAAACTATTCTGCTGGGTTTCTTTGTGTTGACTTTTTCGCTTGGATGTGGACGGCAGGACAAAAGCCAGTCGGTGTTTTCTAGTCTAAAACTGGAATGGGAGTTAGTGACCAATTTTGAAAACAGTGGAGAACAGTTTGAAGCAGCCTTTATTTTCAATAATGAATCCCAGGAAAGCCTTCAAAATAGTGGTTGGAAATTGTTTTTTAACATGGCTCCAAGAACAATTGTTGGGGTGGCTGATGAGACATTGGCCACGATCACCCATATCAATGGGGATTGGTACGTCCTAAGCCCAAAGGAAGACTTTGAACTGAAGCCCGGAGAACAGATGAGAATCATATATAAAGGAGTGGATGGGGTAATCAAGGAATCGGACGCACCCATGGGGCTATATTTTGTAACCTATGATGAGAAAGGTGAAGAAAATGAAATTATTGAGGTAAAGGAAT
Organism: Cyclobacteriaceae bacterium; assembly: GCA_003565295.1. Classification (GTDB taxonomy): domain Bacteria; phylum Bacteroidota; class Bacteroidia; order Cytophagales; family Cyclobacteriaceae; genus Pleomorphovibrio. The sequence goes on along the minus strand of PXCO01000033.1, from coordinate 10,159 downwards.
TTTCAGTTAAGCCTTTTTTGACCAGGGAGCAGCTACTGCGAGGCCCGGAAGATCATGAGTCACCTGCTTCTCCTGAAAAATGGTACGAAGAAAATGAAGGCCTAAGTTTACTTGCAAAAGAAGAATTACAAACAATCATTCCTACCCCTGTAAGCTTAAAAAAAGAGGGAGGATTGATTACTCTGGACGATTCCTGGGCGATCCATTTCGCTGAGGGTCTGGAGAACGAGGCCAATCAACTTAAAGAAAAGTTGGAAAATCTCTTTGGTCTTTCTATTGAGACAAGAAAAGGCGAACGGGAAGAGAAGGTGGTTTATCTTCAACAAAGTCCCGTAAGGGTAGAGGGTAAAACCGAGGAGGCTTATGAGTTGACTGTCAATGAAAAGGAAATCCATATTAAAGGCACTGATGCTCCGGGGGTATTTTATGGGGTCCATAGTTTATTGGCATTGGTAGAACCTGAGGTTTATCTGAAAGCAGGTGCATCGGTGACCCTTCCAAGAGTACAGGTAAGAGATGTCCCACGGTTCGGTTTCAGGAGTTTGCATCTGGATGTGGCCAGGAATTTTCAGGAAAAGGAAACAGTGTTGAGGCTTTTGGATTTGATGGCTCACTATAAATTGAACCATTTCTTGTTTTACATTTCCGAAGATGAAGGTTGGAGATTGGAAATAGAAGGCCTTCCTGAGCTGACAGAAATTGGTGCAAAAAGAGGCCATATGTCAGGTATGGATGCCACTGGACTGCATCCCGCATATGGTTCAGGTCCCCATCCTTATGCCGAGGGCTCACATGGCAGCGGGTATTATACCCGTGAAGATTTTATAGAGATCTTGGAATATGCGAAGGATAGGCACATCACCATAATCCCTGAATTAAATTTCCCTGCTCATGCCCGTGCTGTGATAAAGGCTATGGAGGCAAGATATGAACGGCTAATGAGTGATGGGGACGAAGCAGCAGCAAATGAATTTAGGTTGATAGACCCCGAGGATGAATCGGTCTACCTTTCTGCACAATCCTTTAAAGATAATGTAGTAAGTGTTGCCAGACCTTCCACCTATGACTTTTATGACAAGGTTGTGTCGGAAATCAGCAAAATGTATGAAGAAGCTGGATTGATGTTGAGGAAATTCCATGCAGGCGGAGATGAAGTTCCGGAGGGTTCATGGACGGCCTCTCCCATGGCAGCTGAGCTCCTTTCAACACTTCCTGACATAGACGACCCCAAAAATCTTCAGGCTTATTTCTTCGAAAAATTGTTGAAAAGGTTGGAAAAATACGATTTGGAAATCCATGTTTGGGAGGAAATGGCGTTGCTAAAAAGGGAGCAGGGGGACTATGTGCCTAACCCTGCCTTCGTCGGTAAAAACGTGATCCCCTATATCTGGAACAATATGTTTGATTACCCTGACTTGGGGTATCAATTGGCCAACCAGGGATATGAGGTAGTATTATGTAATGTGTCCAATTTTTACTTTGACCTGGCATACAACAACGACCCAAAAGAACCGGGCTTGTATTGGGCAGGTTTTGTGAACACCAAAAATGCCTGGACATTTGCCCCTTTTGATTGGTTCAAGACAACTTTTAAGACAAGTATGGGCAGGGAAATCGATCAGGTCAAAGAGTATGCCGATATGGAAAGGATAAAGCCTGGGGCCATGAAGAACATAATAGGAGTGGAGGCCCAATTGTGGAGCGAGACCATTAAGGGTAGGGACATGGTGGAATATTACACCTTACCAAAACTTATGGGTTTTGCTGAGAGTGCCTGGGCCAAGGAAAGGGGTTGGGAAAACATAAGCGATTTTGATCGAAGGATAAGTGATATAGAAAAGGGATGGAACAAATTTGCCAACACGGTTGCTCAGCGGGAGTTTCCCAAAATTGGCACCTGGAATGGAGGGTATTCCTATAGAATAGCACCTCCGGGAGTCAAAATGGCAGAAGGAAAAGTTCATGCAAACGTGAACCTTCCTGGTTTGCAGATCAGGTATAGCCTGGACGGTTCTTTGCCAGATGAGAAATCACCTCTTTATTCGGCCCCACTGGATCACCAAGAGGGAATCGTATTTAGGGTCTTCGATGATTTGGGTAACTCAAGCAGAGCCGTAGATCTAGAAAGATAAACCACAATTTTTATTAAAACTTAACCTCAAAAGTCATGGGATAAAAGATGATTTATGGATGATACATCGGGGGAAGTTTTTAATTCCGACATGCTATAACGCTGAAGGGAGGAGCTGCAATACTTTATTTTATTTAAAGTCGGTTTTGTGAAATATTGAATTATATTTTTCGCATTGTTATTTAAGAATTATTAATGAAACGGTAATCCTTTGAAAAATTTTAGCTCCCTAATGTTAATAAAGCATCATTTTTTTAATGAGGAATTCTTAAATCACTCATTTATAAGAGGCTAGAAATGTCGGGTTTTCGTGAAATGAAGATTAATATACGTGATTTGCGCAGATTTTCTCCGAGAAATGCAAGATATTGAACTCATAATTGGTGAATGGGGTATGTCCATGTTGATGCCCCCCCTGAGTCGATTGCAAGTATCAATAAAACCCAGAGATATGGAACAGCCTGACAAAAAACTATTGGAAGATTTTCGGATGGGGAGTAACAAGGCATTCGAAAAGGTTTATCAGTATTATCGCATACCTGTGATCAGGTTCAGTGTTTCCATTATCAAGGATGAACAGGAAGCAGAGAACATCTATCACGAGGTATTCATGAAATTGCTCAAGAAAAGGAGGAACATCAATCCTGAGAGAAATTTCAACTCGTATGTGTTTACAGCGGTTAAAAATGAGATATTTGACTATCTCAAAGCACTTAACCGCAACAATTGCCTGAAGGAGCGGTTTTGGCAGCGAATCCATCAACAGCAAGAGGACTGCCCGGAGCAGAAGGAGGCACACCTGAGTAGGCTTGAGGATGTGGTTAAATCCTTATCCCCAAAGCGGAGAAAGATCTTGGAAATGAATTATTATGAGAAAAAATCCTACAACGAGATTGCGGACATTTTGATGATTTCCAAAAACACTGTTAAAAACCAACTGGTAAAGGCTAAATACATTATCAGAAAAGAAATGGAATAGCAATATGATTTAACCTGAACTCATATAACTCTAATCCTTTGAAATAACCAATACCCAGTGGTTCCTTTGGTCAGGGGTTTGGAATGCATTTGTGTAGTCCAGGTGGATATGCTCTTCTGAGAACCAATCTGCGTCATCTAAGTTTATCCAGCGCATCGCATAGCTTGTACTGTTTTGTTGGGTGTTTGGCTCAAGTCTTGTTTCACCTGCTTGGGGGAAATAAATGGCATAGGTTTCGTCCGGATTAGCCAAAAGATATGCGGAATTGGGCTGGTGTTGTATCAACAGGTCGTTGCGGGGATGAGTATTTTTAAGATCAATTAGGTCGGTGGCCATTCTTAGTGATTTGATGATTTTTTGTGCCCTAGGGCTTAAGCCCAGGCCATAATCACTTTTTTCATACATGGCGGAAGGGTCCTCAAGAGGGTGGGGCCGATGGAAACGAGCACTGGCAGCCCCTGCGAATACAATGCGTCCCATGCGGGCAATTGATTCTTCCTCCCCATGCCTGACTGCCCCGTAATTTTTATTGTTGTTGACGGGCCTGGGTACATCACTTATTTGGGACTTGATGTAGAGGATGTTTTCATAATGGGCTTGGCCTAAGCCTGCATAGGCATTGTTTTGGGAGATGTCTAGAAATGAATATCGTTGGGGGTTGTTTTTTATGTGGGCATGGTCTTCACTTCTAACATCTTCACTTCTTCTCATATCGGTGACATGGACTTTTACGCCTTTTTTGGCCGCTTTTTCCCTGATATAATCGGCCCAATAATCCCCAAATTCCACCTTTTCACCTATTTCATTATGAACGCAATACAGCACATGGGGAAAGTTTAAAGAGTGCTCTAAAAGTTTATCCATGTATTTCTTCTGATGTCCGAGAAGCAGGCTATTTCCGCCTAGCTCTGGTATGGTGCTGAAAAAAGGGTGATCAGAAGGCCTATGGGTAGGAGGGTAATCAATCACATTTGTTATATTGGATGATGCTACTGAGTAGTTGATATTATTTTCAGGGTTAAAGGGGTGGTGGCTCCACCCTCCGAAGGACTGATGGTCTTCGTACATGTCCCAGGGGTCCCATATCTCCAATTGTATGATCATTCCTTTTTCATAGGTCATCTGGAGAAATTGAGAAAAACGTGTCCAGTATTCCTGGTTAAACCGATCCAAGTCAAATTTTCCATTTTGGTCTTTTTCATAAGCGAATACATTTCCAACATTTCTGTGGCTCATCGTATTCCTCACGTAATTCCCTCCTGCTTGGGCTAAGACCTCCAGGTGTTCCTCCAGTCCTATGGGATGGTTAAATAGGTTATCCTGCCAGGAGCCTCCAAGCAATAATAAGGGATTACCTTGATAATTCCAGTACCAAGGGTTTTCTTGATCAATATCGACGTACTCTTCCTTGTCTATTCCTTGAGCCAGCGTACCTAAGGAAAAGCAAAACAGGGCAAAAATGATAAGAGGGTTTTTTAGGACGTAGATCGGCATATGGAGCACTTTTGGTTTTGAGCAAAATTAATTGCTTTTTATTAATTCTTTCCTATACAATTTAGGTTCCTATTGACCACATTCCTAAAAATCGGGCATGTTGTGTTTTGAGTATTGGTCAAAAAGTAAGTTCCTCTCTTAATTTATCAATGAAGCGAAATCTGCTTTGTGTTTTTTCCCCTGGGATGAAGCGGTAGATGAAATTTAAACGATAGTTTCCTGTGAGTATGGAGGCGTTGATGCCTTCGTTTTGGGGCAGGTTCACCATGGCGTAGACTATGTTTGCGTTGAGGGACCATTTGTCACTATTGTACCCCCCAAATAACCTTGCAAAAAAGTTCGGGTTCAGGCCCCAGGTGCTACTTGTGGATTCATCGATCAAGAATTCATTATATCCCAATGCCAGTGTGCTAGAAAGTGAGGCCGTTAGGAAATAGTATTTCTTGAAAACAAAGGTGCTGGCATAACCTGCATTAGGCCCAAATTCGAAAAACCTTAGTCTTTGCAGGGATTGTGCTGGGGAAGGCATAAGCGCTACAGGCACCATCCCATCCATATCTGCTGCCATCCCACCATACATTTCGAAGCCCAGGAAGGGACTGGACCCGGATTTTATCTGCCTTTCGTTTTGGTGGAAAGCGGCTCTCAAGGAAATCCGATCTGGTTCTCCCAAGAACTGTATGGAGGCACCCACCTTTCTCACCCGCATATTGGGTAAAACCAAAAATTGCCCATCTGAAGAAGAAATTCCATCAGGACGGCTGAAATAGTAACCATCATAGAGTTGTCCGAAAAAATCGATCACCATATTTTTTGGGTAGAGGTGGGCCTGCAGGTCCAGGTACCTACTTTCACCGGTGCCTCTGTCAGGATTTAAAAACCCAAAGCCATAGGCAAGGTTTAGGGTAAGGTTTTGGTAGGTAGCCCCAACACCCATATTGAGAGTGCTATTGGGTTGGAAGAGCAGATTGTAATTCCCGTCCCTGTCCCTGAGACGAAGGTTGGTGAATTTTCTGGAAAAATAATACCTCCCCAAAAACTGTTCGTGATAATCAATATAGTAGGGGGATTCCTTCAATGTGTCCGATGCTGCCTCTTCCTGTGCGAATGTAAATGCATTAACCAAAAAAGCAGCAAGCAGTAAAAAATGTCTCATATGTTTAAGGTTTGGACTGTAATCTGTGTATTTAGAATCAACGCAAAATGCCATTCTAGTGGTTTTAAAGGACCTTGCCGAGGAAAGAAGGAAGAAAGGAGGTTAATAAAAATAATGAAAATTTAACCTCCATCTGATTGCATACTAAAAGTCAATAGTAGAAAAAGTTGCTTAATCACCCGAGACAAAGGTACAAATATTTTTAATTAGAAAGCAAAAAGTATTTCTACAAAAGTTTAGATAAATTGAAGAAATAATCACAAACGGGAATTGGGGGATTTGATGATATTTTGATATCTCCAAGTATAAATTGAAACATTTCATCTTTTATATTAACGGTGCCTTTTTTTACATAATTTCAATACTAGGCTATTTTGTTGGCATTTATTTGGGGAAATGAAAATTAAATATAGGCAATTGAAAAAAAATGACAGAAAAGACTTAATTCTTATGTTAAATTTTAATTCATTCAAAAGGATTAAAGTAAAAAAAATAACTAAACTAGCTCCACTTATTTTCTAAAGGAATTATTAAAAAAATATAAAAAAAATTCAATTATAATTTTTTTAGTTATTGCCGGATGAACCATCTTTACAATTGAGTTTTTAATTGGCACGCCAAAGTATTTTCTTTAATACAAAATTCGAAAACACATGCCCGCACCATTAGTAAGCATAGTGATACCCTGCTACAATCAGTCCGATTATTTGGAAGAAACGTTGGCTTCTGCATTAAACTCCACCTATCCAAGGTTGGAGATTATCATAATAGATGATGGCTCTACCGATAAAAGCGCAAGTTTGGCCAAGCGGCTGGCAGATTCCTATGAGCAGGTGTATTTCTTTGAACAGTTAAATGCTGGACCATCTGTGGCCAGAAACCACGGTATTAGGAGAGCAAGTGGTAAATACATTTTGCCCTTGGATGGAGATGACTTGATAGCGAAAGAATATATCCAACAAGCAGTGGAAGTGATGGAAGCCGACGATGAGGTGAAAGTGGTTTATTGTGAGGCCGAAAAATTTGGGGCAGAGCATGGGAAATGGTCACTCAAACCTTTCAGTAGGGAAAGTCTGGCGCAGGGTAACATGATATTTGTCTCGTCTTTGTTTAGAAAAAAAGACTGGGATAAGGTGGGCGGATTTGCTGAGGAGATGACCTGGGGCTTCGAAGATTGGGAATTTTGGATTTCCATGTTGAAGAATGGAGGTAAGGTGGTGAAGCTGCCTTTGGTTGGGTTTTATTACCGGATCAGAAAGGGGTCAAGAAGAAAGAGGGTGTCCAGCCGGGACAGGCAACGGACCTACGCTTTTATCAACTTGAAACACAGGGAATTTATTCATTCACACCTGGGAGGCCCCATCCACAAAAGCAAATCATTGTCTAAGATTATCAACCAGTTTCTTACATTTATAGGGCTAGATCCCCGTAAAAGCCGCTGAATTCGCAGGGATTTACTAATTTAGTTCCTCCAAATTGGAACCCCCATGATAAGAATAGTTAAAGCAGAAATTTTGGCCATCGGAGATGAGCTCCTTTATGGGCAAATTCAAGATACCAACAGCTTCTGGATCAGCCAGGAATTGGACAAGATAGGAGTAAAAGTGGTGCGTCGGACCACAGTGGGCGATGATAGGGAGGCCATGCTACATGCCTTCAGCCAGGCAGAGGAGGCAGCGGATATCATTCTAATTACCGGAGGGCTGGGGCCAACAAGGGATGACCTCACCAAACCCTTGCTTGCTGAATACTTCAATTGCGAACTTGCCATAGTACCCGAGGCATTGGAAGCAGTCCGCCAACTTTTCGAAAGGAGGGGGAGGGAACTCACCCCCACCAACGAACTTCAGGCACAGCTCCCCACCAAGTGCCAATATGTGCCAAACGAGGTGGGAACGGCCCCCGGGATGTGGTTTGAGGAAAAGGGTAAAGTCTGGATGTCCATGCCCGGTGTGCCCCATGAAATGAAAAGATTAATGAGCAATTATGTGTTGCCAAGGATCAAACGGCTTTTTGATTTACCAGTCATATATCATAAATTGGTAAAGACGGTAGGCATTGGGGAAAGCTGGCTTTCAGACCTTATCAAGGATTGGGAAAGCGCCCTACCTGATCACGTGGGGTTGGCCTATTTGCCTTCAATTGGAGAGGTAAAACTGAGGCTTACAGCCACTTCTACCACTTTTGAGGAAGCCGAAAGGGAAGTGGATGAACAAATTGAAAGGGTAAGGCCTTTGATTGGGAAGTACATTTATGGATATAACCAAGACCAACTACATACGGTGGTGGGGCATCATTTATCTCAGAAAGGGGAGAGTATTGCACTTGCAGAAAGTTGTTCAGGTGGGTATATTGCCCATCTAATTACCAGTGTGCCGGGCTCCAGTGGCTACTTTAAAGGTGGCATGGTTCCTTATCATAATGAAGCGAAGGAATACTTGCTTGGGGTGAAAAGGGAGACTTTATCTTCCAAAGGGGCGGTAAGTGAGGAAACAGTGATCGAGATGGCAAAGGGGATTAAGGATAAATTCAATGCTGATTATGGGTTGTCCAGTAGTGGAATCGCCGGCCCCGACGGGGGCTCATCTGAAAAACCAGTTGGTACAGTCTGGATCGCATGTGCAAATAAGGATGGGGTAAGGACTAAATTGCTTAAGCTCACTCAAGACAGGGCCTTGAACATACACCTTACAGCGGTGTATGCACTTAACCTCTTGAGGAGGTGCATCTTGGGTGAATCCGATGATTAATTATGCAACTTTGGTTTTGCGATTAAGAATTTAAAATTTAATTTTAGCTTAACGGCAATGCCTTAAATAAAATACTCATGGCAATAGTAGAAATGATCATGCCCAAAATGGGTGAAAGCATTTTCGAAGGTACTATATTAACCTGGCTAAAAAGTGAAGGAGAGGAAATCACCCAGGATGAGTCGGTTTTGGAAGTGGCCACTGACAAGGTGGACACGGAGGTACCCGCTTTGAATGGTGGCGTGCTGAAAAAGATCCTTGTAAAAGAAGGAGAAGTGGCCGAGGTAGGTAAGGCTATTGCCTTGATTGAAACTGATGATGAGCCACTTCCCAATGATGGGCAAATCACCAGCGAAGATAAAATGGCTGAAATCATGGAGGCTGCCCCTGTCAATACCGCCTCATTGATACAGCCAAAGGGGGACAGAAAAGTTGAGGTGGAACCTATTCAGGAAGAAGGGGATGACCAAAGGTTTTATTCCCCTCTTGTATTAAGCATTGCCAAAAAAGAGGGTATAAGCAAAAAAGAACTGTCGGGGGTGCCAGGCACAGGCAGAGAAGGTAGAGTGACCAAAGATGACATGTTCAACTACCTAAAAAGCAAGTTGGGGGGGGCGGTGCAGGAACCTCCAAAACAAGTGCTAGTGAGTGGAGAGGACGAAATCATACAGATGGATCGGATGAGGCGGGTCATTGCCCAACGCATGTTGGACTCCAAGCGCATTTCTGCTCATGTGACCTCTTTTGTGGAAGCTGACGTGACGAATATCGTCTTATGGAGAAATAAAATCAAAGAAGAATACAAGCGCAAAGAGGGGGAAAGCTTCACATATACTCCAATTTTCGTGCAGGCCATTGCCAAAGCACTTAAGGAATACCCCATGATCAACATTGTGGTGGACGGGGACAGAATTATCAAGAAAAAAGCCATAAATATAGGTGTGGCCGTGGCTTTACCTAACGGCAATTTAATTGTGCCGGTGATTAAAGACGCCGACTCTTTTAGCCTCAATGGCCTTTCAAAAAAGATAAACGACATCGCAAAAAGGGCCAGGAGTAACAGGCTTGATCCGGATGAACTGACAGGAGGCACCTATACCCTCTCTAATGTGGGCTCCTTCGGTAACATCATGGGCACCCCCATCATTGTTCAACCTCAGGTGGCCATCCTGGCCATAGGAACAATCATCAAAAAACCTGCAGTAATTGAGACTCCCACAGGTGATGTTATAGGAATAAGGCACAAAATGTTTCTTTCTCATTCCTACGACCACCGTGTAGTGGATGGGGCACTAGGGGGGATGTTTGTCAGAAGAGTGGCCGATCATTTAGAGGAATTTAGTATGGAAACCAAGCTTTCCTAAGAAGGTGCTACCCAGAATTTTAAAGGGCTATTTTTCACAAGCGTTTTCCTAATGCAAGCTTACCCTGCGGTATAATTTCATCTGTTTATAATTTGTTTTTCAGCGGTCATAACTTGCCCCGTACCGCAGGTCGGGGTGGAATCTCGCAATCTATAATCATCCCAGTGTGTGACGTGTTCGTCATGCCCTGCCTGCCGTCAGGACAGGCTCGATTTCATATGATTATAATTTTCTTTTCAATGGCCATAACTTGTCCCGCACTGTAAGTCGGGATAGCCTGTCCCT
>PXCO01000248.1 GCA_003565295.1 Cyclobacteriaceae bacterium | reverse complement strand
TGGTCGATCCGGGAGATGAAATCCTCTACGTCAGGGCAAATTTGCGCAACGCAGAATTGTCGACTGACGAAAGATTTCTTTACAATTACAATCTCACGGACCATGCGCTGGAAAAAATAGATTTGGATGAGTTAAAATTTGTCCAAAAAATACGCTACGAAAGGGAAGGGCCTCAGGGCACCGGCCCTTTTTTTACACCATTTTTTCTGCTCGGGAGAGATAGTGTCTTAGTGGCAGGCTCGCTGAAACATGTAGGGATCTTTAATTTAAAGGGGGAAAAATTAGAAGAAGTGAAATTGCAGCAGGCCTTGGATGAGCTAGCTGTATTGGAAGGTGGGGATTTTTTCCGACTTCGATCCGTTATACCAGGTAAGTATAAACAGTTTTTAGGCTTTAAGACAGATTGGAAAGGGAGGTTCGTGAAGTTGATGAAAATGGATGTGGCCAAATTTCAACTAAACGAATTGGATCTTCCTGCATTTAAAAAATTGGAAGAGTACCATGTAGAACGCTCAAATGGTAATGATGTCGGTTTTTTAGTATCTCAAGTTTTTCTTGAGGCGAAAGGAGAAAAAATAGTAATAAGCAACAATGTTTTCAACGAGATCTATTGGTATCTTCCTGATAGTGATAGCTTAGTATTAAAAACCTATAAAAGTCAGTTGACTCCAAACCAAAAATCTCCGTACTACCCAAGGCAGGTAGACAGTTTTGAAGCCATGGACCGTATTCTTATAGCCGGAATGGCGGAGATTGAATTCGAAAGACTTCTATGGGATAATAGAAATGAACGCTATTACCGGTTTTCCTTTCAGGCAGATATGGAAAAAGTGGTGGAAGATGGACTCCATTCCATGAACGTTAAAAGTAGCAACATTTTCTTGACTGTTTTTGACAAAGACTTGGAGTTGCTGGCGGAATCTCAGATCTCTCTGCTAACCAATATCCCCAAAGTCTATTTTGTAAAGGACGGAGCGATCTGGATTTTTGAGAATATAGGGGACGAAATGGGGTTTGTGCGGCTTAGTATAGATTTATGATTTTGGTTGATGAGCTGAAGGGTTTTTGAAGGCCCCGGGTTTCGCCCGGAGTTATTGTCGTTGAATCCCTAAAGGATTCCACGCTGGGGGAGGTTTTTGATAACGAGGCTCGAAGTCCAATGATTCGATTAACATGAAAATCCCCGATTCACCAAAAATCCGGACTTTTGGTGAATAAATTCACTGAAACTCCGGCTTTTTGGTGAATAGCTAAATCTCTGTGATTTGAGAGCGCCTCAAAGGCGGACAACTTAAGAACTATTAAAGAGAACTTTAGGAAATTCGTTGGGGCAGGTGAAAATTAGCTGTTCAGGCTAATGGCCCATTATTTATTCTTTTCGAAATCTCCCGTAACTGAAAGTAATGCGTAATCGGACAAAGAAAATGGGAGGTTAGTTTAAGAAAATGTGTAGCGGCACAATCTTTCCTTTGAAAAAGTGTGCTTAGTTACATTTTTTCCTTTGAAAAAGTGTAAATTAGATTTTTAATCACTTAGCCATGAGAAGAAAACTATTCCAATCCCTAATCACTTGGAAGAATTCCACCAAAAGAAAACCTTTAGTTATACGAGGAGCTCGGCAGGTCGGTAAAACCTGGTTGATGAAAGCTTTTGGTACAGAGGACTATGGGCAAGTTGCCTATGTGAATTTTGAAAGTAATCAGACAATGAGGCAGGTTTTCGAACAAGACTTTGATACTGACCGCTTGCTTATGGCGATTCAGATTGAAACAGGAATTAAAATAGACGCTGATAATACCTTACTGATTTTGGATGAGATTCAGGAATCCAAAGGTGCGTTAACATCCTTGAAATATTTTCAAGAAAATGCCCCCTCTTACCATGTGATAGCAGCAGGTTCATTATTGGGAGTGGCGCTGCATCAGGAAACCTCTTTCCCAGTTGGAAAGGTAGAATTTATGGATCTCTATCCGCTGGACTTCGAAGAATTTTTGGATGCTCTAGGGGAGGAATCCTTGAATCAGCTACTTCGTACACACCAATGGGACATGGTCAAGCCTTTTGCACAAAAGCTAAAGAATCTGCTCAAACACTATTTTTTCATAGGCGGAATGCCTGAGGCTGTTCAGACGTTTATTGATACAAAAGACCTAGTGCTTGTTAGATCTGTACAAACAAGAATCATGGAGGCCTATCAACAAGATTTTTCGAAACATGCCCCATTCGATATTGTGCCAAGGATACGGATGGTTTGGAATGCCATTCCTGCTCAACTCAGCAAAGAGAATAAAAAATTTATCTACGGTCAGGTCAAAAAGGGAGCTAGGGCCAAAGATTTTGAGATGGCACTGGCATGGTTAGTAGACTGTGGCCTGGTTCATCAAGTCAATCGGGTTTCAATAGCAGGGATTCCATTGAAGGCTTACCAGGACTTTGGAGCTTTTAAGCTTTTTCTTTTAGATATAGGCCTTTTGGGGGCTATGGTTGATTTGGATGCTAAAACAATTTTGGAAGGCAATCAATTTTTTGAAGAATTCAAAGGAGCCATTTCCGAACAGTTTGTTTTACAACAATTGGTGGCGTTGGGATTAGAACCTGCTTATTGGTCAGCCGACAGTGCCACCGCCGAGCTCGACTTCATCATCCAGCTCAAAGGAGAAATCATTCCCATCGAAGTGAAAGCGGAAGAAAATTTGAAAGCCAAGAGTTTGAAAGTATTTGTGGAAAAATATAAAACGGTCACCAATATTCGCACCTCCTTATCGGATTATAGGAAAGAAGACTGGTTAATCAATATTCCTTTATATGGGATTCATACGATCATCTAGCTATCCACATTACAGAACAAATCTCTACTTAAAAGATTTGAAAGTTAGCTGTCAAGAATTAATTTATCCTTTGGATGTTTTGGATTTGTATTCTAAAGAACTGATTCATATTTGTTAGCTTCCGGACTGTGCTATTTCAATCCATACACAATCAGCACGGGGTTTTCTGAATCCTTGGCTTTTAGTGCAATAGCGGTCAATGCTTTTCCTTCATTTTTTGCCCAGTGGTCAAACTTTTTGCTCCCCATGGAAGTCTTTTTTTCTGTCAGTTCCCTGTAGAGCGTCTTACCTGGAATCTTGAGTCCTACCTTTCCCTGCTCGAAATGGTAAATAATGCTGAAGGGATTGTGACCGCCGTGGATATCGTCGATCAGTCTTTCCTCGATTATATGGTTCTTCTTCTGCTTTCTATCATAAAACACAGTATATCCTTTTCTTTGGTGCACAAGGTGAGTATACAGTTGATTTTCTGATATAAGATAGTTCCCTCTAAAAAACAGTTTGGATCGTTTGTTAATATAATCCAGTTGTTCGCTTTCATCAAGTTGCTTTAATTCATCCAGATCCTGAGCATACTTACCGTAATCAAAAACCAGTTTTGGTTTAAAATTCCCTGCTTGGACCTGGTAAATTGTATCCCAGGTAGCCATCCCAAAGTACAGGTTATCCATGCTTTTTTGAAAGTAGCCGCGGCCGGAAAGATCGAGGTAAAACCTGTTTGGATCATAGGGAAAGGCTTTTAGCGTATCCTTACCTGTAGCATCGAAATTTTTCACAAACGTATCACCGGGATCTCGGGTTGGAGCGAAATGGTAAAATCTTCCATCCCTTTCGTTGTAGATGCCCGAACGTACCATTTCCTGGACGTACTCTTCCCGGAGAAAGCTACCTTCGGGACTAAATCGCATGATTTTGCGGGGATAAACTCCTAGCAGGACCAGTTCGCCGTCGTGAAATGTCAAGTCGTTGAATTCCAGGTATTCTCCTGGGCCCTCTCCATAGGCTTTGAGTTTGGAAAGATACCGGCCAGATTTGTCGAAAATTTGTATGCAATTACATCCATACAGATCGAGGGTATAGATACGGGCTTCATGAAAGAGAATTTTTCCGACTTCGAAGCTGAGCTGAGCGTCATCCTCCGAATCATCCTCCAACCAGATGTATTCAATATTGGGTTCGAAAAACTCCGACAACTTCCCGCTTCGGGACTGGGAAAGATCCACCGATATTATTTCCAAGTCTGTGTCAGATTTAATTTCCTGATTGCAGCCTGCGGTTAAGAAAAGAGAAAGCACGCCAATAGACCAACAATGTTTTAGACGTTCTATTGCGGAAAGGAATCGTCGGATTGTCATTGGCGTATTTCGATTTATAGATAATGAATCTGATATAGTATGGAATAAAAATGGTTCACCTGATGCAAGTTAATTAATTTTTTCGTTTTCAGAAAGGGCTGGAAAAGAATGTCGTTCCTATTCAAACAGTAGAAGCAGATTTAAAGAGTTTGACGGGAATGAAAGAATTTTTTCAGAATTGTCGGATTGTTGAGATTAGTGAAGCAACAAACGGTCCGGATGATTTTTAAATTAAAAATTCAATAGATTTTTATGTTTTAATTTTTAACTTTATAGTTTAAAATTCTGACGGTATGATAAAATATAGTTTCATAATTCTCCTTGTTGCAGTTCTGCTTGCGTGCGGCAGTGGAGACAGGTTGGAGAGTATCGGCGGCAGCACTTCGTTGGATTATTCGTTGGATACTGTGCTAATAGATCCAGGTGATGAAATATTGTTTG
>PXCO01000217.1 GCA_003565295.1 Cyclobacteriaceae bacterium | reverse complement strand
TACGGACATTTGGAGGGTTGACTGAAAAATGGGTGGCGGAGGAAAATGATTCCCCAAAAAGGGACCTGCAATCTCTGCTGACCATCGCAAGGATCATCTCCAGGTTTGATATTATAGCCGTGCAGGAAATCAAGGGTAACCTAAAGGCTTTTCGGCATATGATGAAAGTAATGGGGGATCACTGGAGCTTTATCCTTACCGATGTGTGTGGGGGAGCGGAAGGTAACGACGAGCGTATGGGGTTTCTTTTTGATACCCGCAAGGTGAAACTCTCCGGGTTGGCCTGTGAATTGGTGGTGCCGAATGAACGGGTGGAAGCTATCAAGGAAGGGGCATTTTCCAGGCAGTTTGCACGGACCCCTTATGCAGTGGGATTTAAGGTGGAGGACAAGACCTTTGTCCTGGTTTCCTTGCATGTGATTTATGGACGTAGGGCCACGGACAGGGTAGGGGAGCTGGAAACCATTGCACAGTGGATGAGGGATTGGGCGTTGAATATGAATGCATTTGACCAAAGCCTGATGGTGCTGGGGGATTTTAATATAGACCGCAGGGGCGACCCCAGGTACCAAGCCTTTGTATCCACAGGGCTGAAGGTGCCTGAGTCCCTACAGGAATTGCAAAGGACGGTGTATGATCACAACACCAAGTACTATACTCAAATAGCCTGGTTTGAGGACCATCTTAATATTCCGCAGTTATCCATTAAATACCTACAGGGCGGGGTGTTCAACTTTGGCCCCCATGTACTCAAGGACAGGGGATTGACCCCTTTTCAACTTTCCTGGCGTATGTCCGACCACCTGCCTTTATGGGCAGAGTTTTCCACAAGGTGCTGATTTTGGAAAAAGTTTGGATATATTTAGGATATAGAAAACAATGAACAGGATGAGATACTTCACCTTGATTGGACTTATTTTAACTGGATTTTTAGCTTGCAGACCTGAGGGAGAAAAGCAGGAAAAAGAGAACCTTTTCCTAAACCAGGTTCAAATGATCGGTTCCCACAATAGTTACAAGTTGTCCATTCAGGAGGAACTGATGGAGCTCTTGGGCAAAATGGATCCCGGATTGGCCAGCAGTCTGGACTATGACCACCCCAGCGTTTGGGAGCAATTGGACCTGGGCCTAAGGGTATTGGAACTGGATGTTTATGATGACCCGGAGGGTGGGCGATTTTTGAAGCCCAGGGGGATGGAGCTTTTGAAAGAGGCCGGCATCAAAGATTTAAGAGGGATGGATACCCTGGCCTGGGAATCACCCGGGCTAAAGGTCATGCATATTCAGGACATAGATTTCAGGGCTCACCATGTGAAGTTTGAAGATTACCTCCGGGAATTGAAGGCTTGGTCTGAATTTCATCCAAGGCATTTGCCGATTATGGTAAGTATCAATGCCAAGGATTTCGGTATGGAGGACGAACGTTTCACCCCTGCACTTCCCTTTGGAAAAGAAGCCTTGGCAAGAATAGATGAGGAAATCAGCAGGGTGTTTGCAGAAGAGGAATTGGTTTTGCCTCGGGAGGTAAAAGGTCAATATCCCTCATTGGAAAAGGCCATTCTGGAAAAGGGCTGGCCCAGCCTGGAGGATTGCCTGGGCAAATTCATGTTTGTATTAGATGAGTCAGGTGAAAAAATGTCCAGCTATATTTCACTGGATGATAAGTTTGAGCGTCAGCGTATGTTTGTGACCCAATCACCAGGTCAAGCTCATGCAGGCATCCTTTTTATCAACGATCCCACCACAAGCACAGTGGAGATCACAGAGTGTGTGAAAAAGGGTTACCTTGTGCGCGCCCGGGCAGATGCCGATACCCGGGAAGCCAGGGACAATGACACCCTTAGAAGGGAAATGGCTTTTGCCTCGGGGGCTCAATTTATCAGTACAGATTTCTATAGGCCGGATCCAAGATGGCCCGGATATCAGGTTAGTTTTGGGGAGGAGGGGTATTTTAGGATCAACCCCTTCACGGCATCGGAGTACTCAGGAAACCCCCTGAAGGAACAGGATAATGGAGGACTGGTGGCCGTGTCTCCGGCAGCCTTTAAATGGGCGGCTGAGAATGGAATGGGCAAGATATTGGATGTACGTACTGGTGAGGAAGTGGCGGAGGGGGTGATCGGAGAGGTGGAGCACCTGAACTATTTATCGGATGGCTTTGAGAATGAAGTTCAGCGATTGGACAAGGAGCGACCCGTACTGGTGTATTGCAAAATAGGGGGGAGGAGTGAAAAGGCCGCTAATTTGATGTTGGAGAAGGGCTTTGAGCGGGTATACCATCTGGATGGGGGGATAGACCAATGGAAAGCGCAGGGCCAACCGGTGGTGCCCTATAATCCGCCAGGGAGAAATTTTCAGTGAACCGATAACCATTGATTGTTGTGGAAAAAGACACACATCTTGCCATCGTAAAAGAGGACCCTTGGTTGGTGCCTTATAAGGAAGAAATACTTCAGCGCTATGTGAGGTTTCAGCGCGCACTTTTGGAAATAGAACTGGCCGAAGGCAGCCTCGCCCATTTTGCCAAAGGGCATCATCTTTTCGGCATCAACTATGATCCCGGAAGAGGGGGCTGGGTATATAGGGAATGGGCCCCGGGTGCCCAGGGACTTTTTCTTATGGGTGACTTCAACGGTTGGGACAGGCAATCTCACCCCCTCACCCGAAAGGAATGGGGCGTTTGGGAGATTTTTTTGCCCGAGAAGGAGTACAAGGACACCTTTAAACATAAGAGCCTGGTAAAGGTGCATGTGGTGTCAAAAAAGCATGCCCTGGACAGGATACCCGCTTATATTACCCGTGTGGTACAGGATGAGGAGACCAAGGATTTCTCCGGGCAACTTTGGTTTCCGGAAGAGGAGTTTGCCTGGACAGACCAGAAATTTAAATTAGGGAAAAGCCTGGAAGCTCCCTTGATCTACGAATGCCATGTGGGCATGGGTCAGGAGAAAATGGGGGTAGGCACCTATATGGAATTTGCGGAGAACGTGCTACCGCGAATCAAGAAAAGCGGTTATACAGCCATACAACTGATGGCAGTGATGGAACATCCCTACTATGGTTCCTTTGGTTATCATGTTTCCAATTTCTACTGCCCCTCCTCACGGTTTGGCACACCCGAAGAGCTGAAAATGCTGGTAAACCGGGCCCATGAACTGGGTCTGGCGGTGATCATGGACATCGTGCATTCCCATGCCGTGCAAAATGTGGCCGAGGGGTTGAATGAGTTTGACGGAACCTCCCATCATTATTTTCATGAGGGGCCGAGGGGTTACCATGAGGTGTGGGATTCCAAGCTTTTCGATTATGGCAAGTGGGAAGTCAAGCGTTTCCTGCTCTCCAACCTCCGCTATTGGTTGGAAGAGTTTCACTTTGACGGGTTCCGCTTCGATGGGGTCACTTCCATGCTATACTTTCACCATGGCCTGACGGAGTTTGATCATTTAGACAAGTACTTTTATAAGGATGTGGACTGGGACGCCATCGTTTACCTGCAATTGGCCAACAAGCTGATCCATGAGGTTAAGCCGGGGGCTATTTCCATCGCAGAGGAGGTGAGTGGCATGCCGGGCCTGTGCCGGCCACCCATGGAGGGGGGATTCGGTTTTGATTTCAGGATGGCCATGGGCATCCCTGATTTCTTTATCAAGATCCTAAAGGAGCAGCGGGATGAGGAATGGGATGTATTCGAGTTTTGGAAAGTTGTGAGTGACCGTAGGTACAAGGAGCGTACCATTGCCTATGCAGAGTCCCATGATCAGGCGTTGGTTGGGGACAAGTCCATCGCGTTTTGGCTGATGGACAAGGAGATGTATTTTCATATGCGGGTGAAAGACAGTAATATAGTGGTGGACAGGGGGATTGCTTACCATAAGCTGTTCCGGTTTTTCACCATCAGCCTGGGTGGGGAGGGTTACCTTAATTTTATGGGCAATGAGTTTGGACATCCGGAGTGGATAGACTTCCCCAGGGAGGGAAACCAATGGAGCTACCAATATGCCAGAAGGCAGTGGAGCCTGGCCGATGACAAGGGCTTAAAGTACAAATTCCTGTGGAAGTGGGATATGGATATGCTGAAATTGATAAAGAAGCATGCCATCTTGCAGGCACCCTTTGCCGAGCAGGTACATATGGACCCGGCAAATAAGGTGGTGGTATTTAAGCGGGGGAGCTTGTTGTTTGTGTTCAACTTCAATACCACGGCATCTATTTTCGATTATAAGTTCAGGGCACCCAATATGGGGAAATACGGCTTATTGTTGGATTCTGACGCTGTCCAATATGGGGGCTTTGGCCGGATAGAGACAGGTCAGCACTACTATACGGACCAGCATCAGATGCTGAGCATGTACCTGACCAACCGGACGGCCTTTGTGCTGAAGAGGGAGGGCGAAGGGCAAGGCCATTGATGCCTAGCTACTTATTGAGGGGTGATGTAAATTTCCGTTGATGTACTGAGTTTTTATGGGCAAAGGTTTTTTTTAAATGGGAATTTATGATTTATATTTGCAGAGCTTTAGAGGAAGCATTGGATGTTTTCTTGATAAAATAGAGAGTTGGGTGAGTGGCTTAAACCAGCAGTTTGCTAAACTGTCGTACGTCTAACAGCGTACCGGGGGTTCGAATCCCCCACTCTCTACGG
>PXCO01000133.1 GCA_003565295.1 Cyclobacteriaceae bacterium | reverse complement strand
CTCATTTCCTCCTTGATCATCAGCAAGTTTCAGCGAATCAAAGAGAACATCCTTTTGCGCACGATAGGGGCTGGGACAAAGGTCTTGGTGAAAATAAACACCCTGGAATACCTTTTTCTAGGTAGTCTCGCTGCATTGAGTGGTATATTGCTTTCCATCATTGCCGCAGCCCTGTTGAGCATCTATACCTTTGAGATCCCGTTTAGGATGGAATGGGCCTTATTGGGTGCGGTCTATCTGGGGATCACTGCGCTCACCGTTTTTCTTGGGTGGTGGAACAGCCGGGATATATTAAAAACCTCTACCATGGAGGTTTTGAGGGATTGAAATTGAGGGGTGCTCACAAAGACTTGGCACCCTAATGAGCTCGTATAGGATTTAGGAACATCGAAAAAGCGCAAAACCCAAGAATATCAATGAATTCGGCTGGTGTTGATCTGTGTCGTCAAGCATCAAATATGGGTAGCAGGAAAAATGGTGTCACTAGGATGCCAGTCCCGCTAGGGGCGGGATGTACTCCTACTCCCATGAAATGGAATAACCGCATTTGCAATTACATTTTACAAGAACTGCTTTTAATATGCGTGAAGCTTTCCAAATTAGATTAATCGGGTTGATTGCGATAAATAGGTTTTCCATCCTTACTACCTGGATTATGTGGGCTGTTAACATTTACCTTTTCAAATCCGCTTACATCTTTTAGCCAAATCCCGTGTGTGAAAAAACTTGGGAGGTCTTCACCCCATTCCAAATGAAATTGATCCAGGTACAGCCCATTCACATTTTGGGCATACAGCCCAGGGATGTCGTGTTTGAAAAGCCTTAGTTGGGGATCGGCCACCGGCCGGAGGTCAAAGTTACCTCCATAGCTTTCTGTTTCTACCCCTTTGGTGATAAGAAGTTTCATCCTGCTCATATGGATGTTTTCCAGTGGACTGTCTTCCAATCCATATAGGTTGATTCCATGCTCACCTACCATAGTAATCTGATGGAAGTAAACGTCTTTGATGCTCCCGGCACTTAGACCCGGGAACCTGGACACTGCCGATAGATGAATGGGTTCGCCATTCCCCCACCACTGCCCATTGTGCAAGCGGGTTTCTATGCTGATATTGGAAAAGTGTAATTCTTCAATGTGGCTTTTATCATGGGCAAAGATACCAATGCCCCTGTTCGACCCATAAATTTGAATGTTTGAAAAAGTACACCTCCGGATGGGGTGCTGCCCATATCCCACCCTTATTCCAGCAGACCTGGATTGGAGTTGACAGTTAGTGACAATCAGGTTTTCCGCATACTCGGATTTGTTGCCATATTTGGTGGCTTTTTGAACCTCAGGGTCAAAGTCCGGGACATCCTCTTCTATTGCAAAACCCGTCATCACAATTGCATCATCCCCTCCTCGGATATGGCAGTTGTTGATCCTCACGTTTCTAGAGGCGGTTAAGTGTATGCCGTCACTGTTCGGTATCATCAAGTTATTGAAGATCCTAATATTATCCACTGAAGCTTCTTCCACATAGGCCATACGAATGGCCCAGGATGGGGAATCCAATAAGGTGAAATCCTTTAGGGTCAACTGGCTACAATGAAAAAAGGAGAGTGTCATCCCTGGCTTGGGAAGCCTTTTATAGGGCCCGTCCGAATAAAACTCGCCTTCGGGCATATAATCCAGCCCTTGTCGGGTGAGTTTCCTGTCAAATTCTTCATAGGTATGGTTTGCAGTAGTGTCATAAAAATGAATACCGTTGGCCTGGATGGTTCCTGAGCCGGTAATGCCGATGTTAGTGGCATCTTCTGCGAAAACCATTCCATGCAGCCTGAATGTTTGTAGGTAGTCCTCTCTGTCCAGGCTTCCTTCTAAGATGGCTCCCTGCTCCAAATGGAGAAGCACAAAATCTTTTAAGACCAAGGTACCAGTGATAAAGCGACCTTGGGGAACAATCACCCTGCCTCCCCCTTCTGAGTGGCAGAGGTCAATAGCGTCTTGGATGGCCTCCGTGGACTTCTTCCCATTTTCGGCACCATAATCCAGGATGTCATAATCTTTGGAATAGCCGTCTAGTGCAAAGACCAAAAGGAGGGTAATGAGGCAAATAGTTCGCCTATGGTAGGTGACACTTGTGAAACTTACTAGCATATTGGTTATAAAGGTTTATCCAAAGTCAATATTCAAACTTTTTAAATCCCCTCCAAAGGTATTTTGGTCAAAAGGCAACCCCATATTCGGAACGGGTGCTACAGGGTTGCTAGGTGTATTAGGAATGATTTCATTGCCGTCGGTAGTCATCGGGATTGTTACCGTGGGTTATTCCTGAAATGAATTTAGGTTTTGACCGGGGATAAACAAACCTCCACATAGCCACCTACATCGAAGTGGTATCCTGTCACTCATCCTGTTCCATCCCCTGTTTGATGCATTGGGCATATCGGTCGTGGTGCCCTTTGCTCTTTACCTTTTGTTGTTATATCTCTGGATTTATTAGGTAAACTCCGTAGTTACTAGACCGGTCACACCTAACAGTGCTTTTTGAGTTTTGATATTTTTTTTGATGATTAATGTGGATCTAGGTCTTGTCTAGGAACATTGCCAAAGGGTGAAAAAAGACCAATCCCCCAGTGCAGTTAGGTATGAACGATATTATGGCCCCCAGTTTTAAATAGGGGATAGGGAATGAGTTCTTGGCCTTCAGGCCCATAGGGATGGCCAAAGATTCCGGGGATTAGCTAAACCTCTGAAATATGCACCATTCACCGATTGGTTTTTTGTGTCACCCTCGTACTGCCCAATTCCGGTCTTTAAAGAACTATAAATCAAACTCAGTTTTAACCGAAAAGGAATAGGATTATATTCCCAATAATTTCAGTTCAGATACAGGGTGGGAAACCATCAAAGGCAAGCCGACATTTGGCCCCACATGAATAGACTATTTATATATGATCAAAAAAGTTAGGGTATTAAACAAAAAAAAACGACCCATTTAAAGGGTCGTTTCAATTTACTGATGTCAAATGTTATGTTATAGATTAACTACCTTCACATTAACAGCATTCAGACCTTTTCTGCCTTCTTTCAAATCGAAAGATACGTCATCGTCCTCTCTGATCTCGTCGATCAAGCCAGAGACATGCACAAAATACTCTTTTGACGACTCGTCGTCAATAATAAAACCGAATCCTTTGGATTCATTAAAAAATTTTACTTTTCCTGTGTTCATAATTGTAATTGAAATTGATGTATTAATGGGTGTAAAGGTAAGGATTCTTTTTGCAAATAAAACACCTGCCCAAAAAATATTTTCGGAAAAGTAAAATTAAATCACATTAATTTAATGCCTGCCTCCAGACAAGCCTTTACTTCCGCCTCAGGCCATATACCTGCCTGAACTTCACCGATATGTATTTTTCTCAACAGAAACATGCAGGTTCTGGATTGTCCTATGCCCCCACCAATGCTATCGGGGAGTTCCCCATTGAGCAATTTATGGTGAAAAAAGAGCCCTTTCCTGTCTGTGGCATTGGCTATTTCAAGTTGCTTGTGAAGGCATTTAGCATCCACTCTTATTCCCATAGAAGACAATTCAAATGATTTTTCCAAGACTGGGTTCCACACCAATAAATCCCCGTTGAGGCCATCAAAACCCTCTGAGGAAGGTGTGCTCCAATCATCGTAATCTGGGGCCCTGCCATCATGTGGCTCATTATTGCTCAGCTGTCCCCCAATGCCCATTAGGAATACTGCTCCGTGCTTTTCGACAATATTATCCTCCCTTTCTTTTGGGCTTAGGTTTGGATAGGTCTTTAATAATGTTTCAGTGTCTATAAAAGTGATTTTATCAGGAAGCGCCGGTGTGATCTCAGGAAACGTCTCATTGATAAGCTGCTCCATTTCCTTATATGCAGCATAAATCGCTTTCACCGTTTGTTTAAGGTAGTCCAGGTTACGCTGTTTCGCCTCGATACGCTTTTCCCAATCCCACTGATCCACATAAAGTGAATGAATGGGGCTATAGTCTTCGTCCGGTCGAAGTGCCCTCATGTCGGTAATGATTCCTTCATTTACCTCCACGTCGAGTTCTGCGAGTTGCCATCGTTTCCATTTAGCCAGGGATTGTACCACTACGGCTTTAGCGTCTTGCTGGTTTTTCACAGGAAAACGTACGGGCCGTTCTATTCCATTGAGATCGTCATTGATCCCTGTGCCATCCGTGATGGCCAGCGGGCAAGATATTTTGAAGAGGTTCAGCTTCTTTGACATTAGTGCCGGGAATGTGCTTTTTATCAAATCTATAGCCTTCTCCGTGTCCCTTCGGTCTAAAAGGGTTTTGTATCTTAACTCACTCGTTAGCATTTTTGCAGCAATTGTTTAATTATATTGAAGTTTAATTTAACCCTCAATAATAAACAAAACAGTTGGTTTTATGAAATTTTGCTAATTCATAGCCCTGTTTTTTAAAGAAATGTAATATAGACGGGCTTATTAATGGATAGATTGATATCCATGGGGCTGAGTTTTCCGTCTTTTTCATTTCTTTCAAAAGCCAATAAGCTGTTGCTCCCTTGATGACCGACCAGCATGTATTTCCCGTCAGGGGTGATGTTGAAGTTCCTGGGCGCTTCTCCTCCTGAGGAAATGGTTTGAATATGCTCCAGTTTACCATCCTCTAGTACCTTATAGCCTATGATCTCATTGGCCTCCCCCCTGTTGGATACATATAGGAATTTTCCATCCGGAGAAAACCTTACCTCTGCCGCTCCCACTTTCCCATCAAAGCCTTCCCTTAACAGGCTATGGGTTTCTACGTGGGTAAGCTCTCCATTATCATAGGCATATACCCCTATACCAGCGGTGATTTCGTGAACTAAATACAGGTGGTCCCCTTCTTCATTGAAAACCATGTGCCTTGGTCCTGCACCGGGCTCTACTTTCAATCGAAAACTAGCATTTTCTGTTAAGGGTTTTTCCTTCGAACCATCAAAATCATAAACAACGACCTCATCTGTGCCGAGGTCGGCGATCAACATTTTTTGATCCGAGGGATGAAAAAGTACGGAATGAACATGAGGTTGTTTTTGACGGTTGGGATTGGCACTACTTCCCTGGTGCTTTACAGCGTGAACGGCCTCCCCGAGTTTGCCGTCTTCCTCAATCGGCAACACCGTAAAGCTTCCAGCAGAGTAGTTGCCTGCCACCACGAAGTTGCCGCTGGGATCCATGGCCAAATAGCAGGGGCCATTACCCTTTGCAGAAACTGTGTTGATCTTCGTAAAACTTCCATTCTCCAATTTAAATGCACTGACTTTCCCTCCGTCTGAACCCCCGGTTTCCTCCACACTGTATACCCTGTCTTGTTGCTCATTGAAGATTACAAAGGAGGGGTTTTCAGGCTCGCTGGCGGTTGCCAACACATTAAATTGGGCGGAAGTAGGGCTAAACTCCACCAGGTAAATGCCATGGGAGGGGTCGTCTGTATAGGAGCCTAAAAGGAATTGATAGCTTTTTTCTTCCATTGTGCTTTCGTCGTTTACCTGGGTTTGTTGTGTAGGTTCCCCGCAGGCAAATGCCATACAGGCTATTACACTCAATGCTTGTTTTTTGATCATGTCTTTTGGGGTTTTTTGGGTTTGTCTTCACTGGAAAGTTTATGGGTTTTAGGGTCATATTTCCCTTTGAGATCATCATATCGACTGTCAATCCACAGCTTCACCCCCGTAAAATAAGAG
This sequence comes from Cyclobacteriaceae bacterium, assembly GCA_003565295.1. Lineage (GTDB taxonomy): Bacteria > Bacteroidota > Bacteroidia > Cytophagales > Cyclobacteriaceae > Pleomorphovibrio. The sequence goes on along the minus strand of PXCO01000133.1, from coordinate 13,092 downwards.
GCTCTGCCTATCATGTGGGCACCTACAGGTGCGGTCAGCAGCATGAACAAGATGATGGCGAGCACCCTGGAGGTGATGGCCGTATCCTGGAAATATATGGCAGCAGCCACCAAAATCAGGCCAATTCCCAATGTAGCCGCTTTTGTGGTCACAGAGATCCTTAAGAAAAGATCCGGCATACGCACTACTCCAATGGCAGCAAGTAGAATAAATATAGCACCTGAGGTGGCCAATATATAAATGAAAATCTCACTCATTTTTCTCTCTTTTTTCCAGGTAATAAGAAAATGCCACAGTGCCCAAGAACGCAATCAGGGCAAGGATCATGGCAATATCCAAAAAAGTGGGTTGGTCGGTGTAAATACTGTAAATAGCTATGATACCAATCCCAGTAGTCAGCAGCAAATCCAGCGAAACCACCCTGTCCGAAAGGGTGGGCCCTTTGATAAAGCGGACAAAAATGATAATGGTACAAATAGCCAGCACCGGTAAAATCACATAGTATAAGTATTCGACTAGGCTCATCTCAGAATTTCCAATAGTTTTCTTTCAAATCCGTTTTTAATACTTGCGATGAATTCCTCCTTGTCCTTCACGTACATGGCATGCACATAGAGCACTTTTCGGTCATCGGACACATCCAGGCTCAAGGTGCCTGGGGTAAGGGTGATCAAATTGGCCAAAAGGGTGATTTCCAGATTAGTTTTTGCGGTGAGTGGTATTTTGATGATGCCGGGTTCCATGTAATACCTTGGCGTGATCACGTCATAGGCTACCTGCAAATTGGCCTTTATTAGCTCATAAAGGAAAAAAAAGACAAATCCGATCATCTTAGGGCCCCGGGAGAAGTATTTTTCCTCCCTTCTGTTGGTGGTGATCAACCACATCAGGACAAAGCTCAGCATGAAGCCGAAAACAAAATTCTCGAAGGTAAAGGTACCTGTCACCGCCAGCCAGATAAAGGATAGCAACAAATTGCTGAGAAATCGGGTCTTAATCATGGTTCCAAATTCTTTCTTTATAGTTTTCCTAATACGGCTTCTTTGTAGGCTTGGGGATCCATCAGTTCACTGGCCACCCTTTCTGCTACCTGGATCACATATTCAGCTCCCAACCCTATACCAAGGGATATCAAGGCCAGGAATAGGATTGAAGCCACAATAGCGGTTCTTTTCAGGGGTTTGAGTTCGTGGAAGTACTTTACCTTTAACTTTTTGGGAACCAATTCCCCGGTTTTCCAAAAAGCCTCAGACCACAATCTGGCTATTATAAACAAGGTAAGGAAACTTCCCAATATGATGAAACCCACTAGCACCAAATTATTTACTTCCAATCCACCTTGAATAAGATAAAACTTGGCCCAAAACCCCGACAAGGGGGGGATGCCCACCAAACTGAATAAAGGTATGGCCATGAGTAGGGACAATTTGGGGTAGTCTTTATAAAACCCTCCCAGCAATCTAAGACTATAGGTGCCCTTGATTTTGAACATCAAGCCACTTACCATAAAGAGGTTGGTTTTCACAATGATGTCATGCGTAAGGTAAAATACAGCGCCAAGGATGGCTATCTCGGTATACATCCCCAAACCTGCCAGCATAAAGCCAATATGGCAAATGATCAGGTAACTGAAGATCTTCCGAATATTATTTTGGATCAGAGCACCAATGGCTCCGGAGAAGATAGTAAGGGCAGCCATGATGCTAATCAGGGTAATGAGGAAGGCATCAGGGATGAATATCAGCGTAAACACTCTCAGCAATGCGTACACGCCGACCTTTGTGAGCAAGCCCCCAAAAATGGCCGAAATTGCAGGCGGTGGCGTGTGATAGGAGGCAGGTAACCAGAAATAAAGGGGAAATACAGCGGATTTTATGCCAAAACCCACCAAGAAAAGGATGGCAGTTAGGTTTACCAGACCACGGTTTTCTATTTCTGCCACCTTATTGGAAAGGTCTGCCATGTTAAGACTCCCCGTAAGACCGTAAAGGACAGCTATGGCAGTGAGGAAGACCACCGAGGCCAGCAGATTCATGGTCACGTATTTGATGGAGCCTTCCAGCTGAGCTTTTTCTCCTCCTATGGTGATCAATACGAACGAAGAAATGATGATGATTTCAAACCATACGTATAGGTTGAAGATATCCCCTGCTAAAAAGGCTCCGCAAAGGCCCATAATCAAGAAATGCAGGATGGGGAAATAGCCGAATTTCACCCGGGCATTTCTCACCGCACCCACGGAGAATACGCTTACCCCCAACCCTGAGAGTGTGGTCAGCAGCACCATTAAAACGCTGAAAGTATCTGCTACAAAGGTAATCCCATATGGAGCCTCCCAGTTTCCCGCCTGGGTGACCATTGGCCCCACTTCCCATACCTCCACAAACATAATGACGGCAATGATCACTGCGATGAGGGAGCCTACGGTACTCACCAATTTTTGTAGATTTTTCTGCGTCCAGCAAAACATCAGCACAATGGCTAGAAAAAGCTGGAAAATAATGGGTAAAACTATGTAGGGGTTACTCATATGTCTTCGTCAGTTGCATTCATTTCGTCCAAATCATCGGTTTTCACCACTTTATAGGCTCTTTTCACCAAAATGATGGCAAAGGCCTGTAAGCCGAAGCTGATCACTATGGCTGTGAGGATCAAAGCCTGTGGCAGCGGGTCAGCATATATGTCTGCCAGTGCCTTCTCTGTAGAGCCAATTATTGGAGGATGGCCTTTTACAATCCTTCCCAGCAAAAAGATGAGCAAATTGGCGCCATTGCCCAACAGGATTAGGCCTATGATTAACTTCACCAGGCTGCGGCGAAGGATCATATAGATGCCTGCAGCATAGAGTAACCCAATGATGATGACGAGTAATATTTCCATGTTATAAGGTTTCAGAAATCGTAAAAATGATGGTGAGGGATACGCCTATCACCACCAAATACACCCCGGTATCGAAAAACAGTGCAGAGCCCACCATGCCTATTACAGGGAAGGGGTCATCAAACCACAAGCCTGACATAAAGGGTTGACCCACTATCCAAGGTGCTGCCCCAGCGCCTATGGCAAAAACCAACCCAATGGGCATAAGGAACCCGGGATGAAACTTGATGATATTCCTGGTCTTTTCCAGCCCATTAGCGAAAGAGTGAATTACAAAAGCAATGCTTGCGATCAATCCCCCCACAAAGCCACCGCCGGGAAGGTAATGTCCTCTTAACAGGATGAATACTGAGAACAACAATAGGAGAGGCAATAAATAATCTGATGCAGTCCTAAATATTATGGTCTTCATAGCTTATTCTTTTTCGATGCTTTTAAGTCGTAACTTCAACAGACTGAATACCCCAAGGGCGGCGATAGCAAGTACTGTAATTTCCACCATGGTGTCAAACCCCCTGAAATCCACCAAGATCACATTCACCACATTTTTCCCCTTCCCAAGTAAATAGGCCTGCTCGGCGTAATAGGTGGAGATGTCCTTTTCCACCGTCTCATTGAGTACTTCTAGGGTAAGTACACTGATGAGGGCTCCAAATACCAATGCTAACAATCCGTCCCTGATTCTGTCCCTGGTTTCCGAAAGGTTCAGGTACTTAGGCAGGTTGTAAATCACCAAAACAAAGAGGATTACGGTAAGTGTGTCAATAGAAAATTGAGTCATTGCCAAATCAGGGGCAGAGTAAAATAGGAATATCAGGCAAAAACTATAGCCCACTACCCCCATAGCTGCCACTGCCGCAAGTCTTGATTTGGTAAATACAGTGAAGATGATGGCGGAAGCCATTATGGTCACGATTATGGCCTCATATATGGTGATTTCGGAAAGCGTACTGGCATCCACATAAATCTCCACCCCCAGAAAAAGCCTGTACGCAAGTAATAGGGTGAGAAAGGAAAGGATAGTGATCAGATAATAGCGAAGATAGCCATTTTGGAGAAAATTTGTCCATTTCTCTGAAAACCAAGTAACCCCCCTACCCAATCCTCTCACTAAGCTATGGGGAGAGATCGCTTCAAACCTTGTAGCCCTCCCCAGAAGTGCTTCGGAAGGTTTAATGAAAAAGTAAAGGGCAATCCCCGTGGCAATGGTTGCCACACTTAATGCCAAGACTACATTAAACCCGTGCCATAGGTGGAGGTGGAAGTCCGGAGTACGTAAGGTAAGTGCACTTACAATTGGCTTTATTAAAGGCCCGTCCACCAGTGGGGGTATCATACCAAATAGCATACCCAAAACGGCAAGGATCATGGGGGGCACCCACATGGCCGCAGGGGGAAGGTGTACCTTAGCATAAGCCTTTGGCAGTTTACCGGCAAAAGGTTTGATGCCGGCCAAAAAACCCGCAAACAACAAAGCCACATTGGTAATAATTGCAGCCCCTGTCAATACCCATGCCATGCTGTCAAAATGCAGTGTGGCTTCATAAATCAAATCTTTGCCCACAAACCCGAAAGTAGGTGGAATGCCCGCATTGGATACTGCGGCCAATAATCCTGCAATACCCACAGGTAGCATTACTTTGTTTAGCCCCGCCAATTTTGATACATCCCTGGTGCCTGTTTCGTGATCAATAATACCTGTAATAAGGAACAGGGTGGCCTTATAAAGCGCATGCACCAATATAAATACTGCCGCGGCCGTCAAAGCCGCCGTGGTTCCCAACCCTATCAAAAAAGTAAGAATGCCAAGGGCAGAAATTGTGGAATAAGCCAAAATCCCCTTGAGGTCTAATCGGAATATGGCATGCAAGGCAGCATAAAGCATGGTAATGCCTCCTATAATGATAAGTGTAGTGTTCCACCAGGGATGGTTTCCTAACACCGGCGTGAAACGCGCCAACAGGTAAATGCCTGCCTTTACCATGGTGGCAGAGTGAAGATAAGTGGAAACGGGCGTAGGCGCCTTCATGGCACCAGGAAGCCAGAAATGAAAAGGGAATTGGGCAGATTTGGTAAAAGCTCCTATAAATACCAGGCCTATCACCCAGGGGTAAAGTTCATGTGCATGGATTTCACCTGACATGGCTGACAGGGATGATATTTGAAACTCTTCTGTAATAAAGCCAAGAGTGACCATGCCGGCCAGCAAAAAAAGCCCTCCAAAACCCGTGATGCCTAATGCAGTTAAAGCCGACTTCCTGGAGGGTTCACTGTCATTGTTAAAGCCGATCAAAAAGAAAGAGCTTATACTGGTCAATTCCCAGAAAATAAACAGCGTGATGATATTATCCGCCATCACCACTCCAAGCATGGATCCCATAAACATGGACAGATAGGCATAAAATCGATCCAAATATTGATGCCCTTTTAGGTAGGAAGAAGTATACACAAATACCAGTGTACCTATTCCCGTGATTAAGAGGGTAAACAATAGGCTTAGTCCGTCCAGATAAAAGTCCATTCCGACTCCCAGACTGGGAACCCAGTCCCAATGAAACTCAATGGTTTCTCCTGCACTTATCCTAGGGAGGAAGCTAATGAAATATACGAATAAGGAAAAAGGCAGCAAGGCGACCGCAATAGTGGACTTGCCTTTTAAGCCTTTGATCAGACTAGGCATGAAAAGGGCTAGTATAAACCCTGCCAAAATGGCTAATAACATCCGAAAATGGTTAAAGGTTGGTTTCTAAGGGCTAAAAATACAAAAATTATTGTGCTTACATGAAATTTCATTTTTTATATGGCAAAAACAAAAAAATACCTAACTGATAAAGAGAGGAATAGAGAATTAGGGAAATTGTGAATTACACGTGACCTTAAAATTAATACCAGGTATAGTAAGGTATAAATCAAAAAAATGTTCATTTTTGAGTAATTTGAAATTGTAACACACAAACCAATCAGATCATGCCAAATGTATATGAGACTGAGGTGGCCAAAAGGTTTACCGTTTATAACAGCCTATTTTTGGACTTGCCTTTTGACCATATTTACCGGACAGGTACCCTGTTGCCGATTTTGACCAGTGCTTGCCAGTCAGGATTTGAAAAAAATAAAACCCCAAAGGAAATCATCCATCAATTTTTTGATGAGCTAATGGCTGGTAAACCAGAGAAAGAGCGCAATGATTTGCTTTTTAAAATGGTGCAGTATATAGAGCGTCAGGTGGTTTTATTTGATTCCATAGAGGATGCGGCCTTCGAAAAAGTAAATGATTTGAAGGGAAAAGGAACCATGGCTGCCCTGATATCCAGGGTGGAAAATGACAATAAAAAGGAGGAGCTGATAGCTAAACTAAAGGAGTTTTCCATTAGGCTTACACTTACCGCCCACCCTACCCAATTCTATCCAGGCAATGTTTTGGCCATCATTACAGACCTGGAGGCTGCCATCCGAAACAATGATCTTGGACTGATCAACATGCTCTTACAGCAATTGGGGAAGACCGGGTTTATCAATAAGGAAAAACCCACCCCATATGATGAGGCGGTAAGTTTATGCTGGTTCTTAGAATACGTGTTCTATCCTAGCATTGGCGATGTAATTGTAAGGATGCTGAATAGGTTGGAAATTCCATTACATGAATGGGACAATTCCAATTTGCTCATGGTGGGGTTTTGGCCCGGTGGAGACAGGGATGGGAATCCATATGTGACCCATGATATCACCGAAAAGGTAGCCGATAAGCTCCAAAACAGCATTTTGAAATGTTATTACAGGGACATCAGAAAAGTAAGGCGAAGATTGACCTTTCATCATGTAGAACCCCACCTGATAAAAGCCGAAAACCGGCTCTATGCAACTTTATTTGGTGGAGAAAGCCGTTTTTCTTCCAAAGACGAACTGCTGGAGCTTTTATTTGAGGCCAGAAAAGGGATTATCGATTATCATGGTGGGCTGTTTCTGGATATTCTGGATGAATTTATCCTGAAAATTAGAGTTTTTGGGTTTCATTTTGCAAGTATGGATGTAAGGCAGGACAGTCGGAAACATGATGACCTCTGGGAAAACATCCTTTTGAAAAAAGAAGGCAAAGTTGCACTGGAGAATTTCCAAAAAGCTGGTGAGGATGAGAAGATCGAAAAAATCCTGAACTCCGATTCCCTCCCGGCTATTGAGGAAATGGAAGATGACTTCCACCAAGAGATGCTGAATAGTTTTAAGGTCATAGACTATATTCAGAAAAACAATGGCTCCATGGGCTGTCATCGCTATATCATATCCAATAATCAATCTGTTCTTCATATCCTTGAGGTATTTCAGCTCGCAAGGTTACTATTGGAAAAGGGAGAGCAAATGGAAGTGGATATAGTCCCTCTTTTTGAAACCATTGACGATCTCGCCGCGGCACCAGGCATAATGAAGCGGCTTTACCAAAACCCAGTGTACCGGAAACACCTGGAAAATAGGGGGAACAAACAATCCATCATGGTGGGGTTCTCCGATGGCACCAAAGACGGTGGATATATCAGGGCCAATTGGTCTATTCTTAGGGCTAAGGAAGAGTTGACCCTTGCCGCAAGGTCTGAAGGAATTGATGTGGTGTTTTTTGACGGTAGGGGAGGTCCACCAGCGAGGGGAGGAGGTAATACACATAATTTTTATGCCTCCTTGGGGCCTAATGTGGCCAATAAAGAAATCCAGGTTACTGTTCAAGGACAGACCATTTCATCCAATTATGGCAAGCAGGTCAGTTGTACCTATAACTTGGAGCAGTTACTGAGTGCAGGGATGGTCAGTCATCTTTACCCTTCCGGGGAAAACAGCCTAAACGATGAGCAAAAAGCTTTGATAGAGGAAATGGCCGAACACAGTTATCAGGCCTACAAAGGATTGAAAAATCACCCCCAGTTTGTTCCCTATCTGGAAAAAATCACCCCATTGAAGTTCTTTGGGATGACGAATATTGGCTCTAGACCAGTGAAGAGGTCCAAGGGTGGGGGTATGAAATTTGAAGACCTGAGGGCGATCCCTTTTGTTGGCGCATGGGCACAGATGAAGCAAAACATCCCCGGCTTTTTTGGGGTAGGAGTGGCCATAGAAGAAATGGAGAAAAAGGGCAGGTTGGACGAGGTAAGAAAGCTTTATAAAGAGTCTTTGTTTTTTAGGAGCCTTCTTGGAAATTCCATGCAATCATTGGCAAAATCATTTTATCCCGCAACCTCATACCTTAAAGACGACGAAACCTTTGGTGGGTTTTGGTTGATGCTCTTTGAAGAATACCAGAGGTCCTTTAAGAATATTCTTAAAGTAGCTGAAATGGAAAATCTGCTTCAGGACAACCAAGTGAGCAAGGAATCCATAGCTATAAGGGAAAAGATTGTGCTTCCATTGATCACTATACAACAATATGCCCTACAGGAAATATTGGAAAAGGGCAAGGAGGATGCGGCACTTCAAAAACTGATTCTTCGCACCATGTTTGGGATCATCAATGCCGCAAGAAATGCCGCATAAGTTGATGCTCATTAATTAATCAATGAAAAAAATAGCACCTTTGTTGAAAAAATTGGTGCTATTTTTATTTTTCAATGTCAGTAGCATCCATTAATTTTAACAAAGCCCTATACTTCATGATTTTATATTGTAAAGTTTTCTAATTCCATGAACCCTACTCAAGTCCACTCTTTTTCATTTCCCACTTCCATCCGGTTTGGTTCCGGTGCCATCAAGGAATTACCTGATTACCTGAAATCCCAGGGGATACACCATCCCCTGTTGGTTACCGATCAAGTGGTGAGTCAACTGGATTTTTTCTCCACAATCTCCGACCAACTTTTGAAGAATGGATTGGGGGTTCAGGTATTCAAGGAAATGGAGAAAAATCCCATAAAATCAGATGTATTAAAAGGAAGGGAGATGTACAATGCCTTCGGTTGCGATGCCATTGTGGGAATAGGCGGTGGGGTACCCTTAGATGTGGCAAGGGCTGTAGCCCTAAGTATTCATCATACAAGGGATTTGTTTGACTATGATGATTTGATTGGCGGGGATAAATATGTCACTGAGCCCATCCCCCTTTTTGTCACAGTACCTACCACAGCCGGCACAGGTAGTGAAGTGGGACGTAGTGCCATCATTGCCGAAGACGTTACTAAGAAGAAGCGCATCTTATTCTCCCCCTCCCTAATGGCCAAAATGGTTTTTGCCGATCCTGAACTTACCATGAACCTCCCCCCTTTCGTCACCGCGGCAACGGGAATGGACGCACTTACCCACTTGATGGAGGCTTATTTGGCCAAGAATTGGAACCCCATGTGCAGTGGAATTGCAATGGAAGGGATGCGGTTAATAGGTGGAGCCATAGTGAAAGCAACCCAAAACCCTGACCTTGAGTCCCGCTCAGCCATGTTGATGGCTTCCATGATGGGTGCGGTGGCCTTTCAAAAGGGCCTAGGCGTGGTACATAGCCTTGCCCATCCCCTGTCAAGCCTTTTGGATACGCACCACGGACTTGCCAATGCGGTGAATTTACCATATGGGATGGCTTTTAATTATGAGGGCTTTGAGACGAAATTCGATGAAATGGCCTGGTGCTTGGGTGTCAATAAGGGAAGCGAACTGATAGATTTCCTCTTTCAATTGAACGAGGAACTTGCATTACCTTCCAGCCTGAGAGAAATTGATGTAAAGGAAGAGCACCTTGAGCCCCTTTCTGCTTTGGCATTTGATGATTTTTGCCATCCCAACAATCCTAAACCGGTTAGCAAAGAGGATTTTTTAAATATGTATAAAAAAGCATTCTGAAAGCCATGCTGAAAATTGGATTGAGTGCATGTTTTTTATATCCGGATGTAGATAGGGTGGTATTTGGCCCAAAGACCCTAACCTACATGGAAAATGATATGGTTAATTACGTCACGCAGGAAGGTGTGCTTCCTGTACTTATCCCCAACCTGCCCTTCCAGTTGCTAAAGCCCATAGTAGAGCAATTGGATGGTTTTGTCTTTCAAGGGGGCACAGATATTGCCCCTGAGTTTTACGGGGAAAGTCCCATCGTTCCCGGAAAATGGTTGGGCGACCCTTACAGGGACGAATATGAGTTAGGGCTGATGGAGATGGCCTTTCAATCGGGCAAACCCATTTTGGCCATATGCAGGGGGATCCAGGTGCTAAACGTGTACTGCAAGGGGACACTCTACCAGGATATTGCTACCCAAGTGCCCCATGCGCTGACCCACCGTGACGCAAAGCAGTATGATAGCCTTAAGCATGGGGTTTCACTAACCAAGGGAGGTGTTTTGGAGCAGACCTATGCTGAGGATGTTAACCAGAGGGTGAACTCCGTCCATCATCAGGCCATAAAAGACCTAGGGGAGAACCTGGAGGTGCTGGCTACTTGTGCAGAGGATGGCCTGATAGAAGCGGTGGGATATACGAATGCCGAGCCCGGTAAAATAATTGGAGTGCAATGGCATCCGGAATTTTCCTATCAGAAAAATGAGCAAGCCCTAGATCCCAGGGCATTGTATCGGTTATTTCTATCAAATGTAAAAAACAACCGCTATGGAGTTGATTAACCCCGCTAATGGACGTGTTTTTAAAGAGATTCAAGAAGACAACGCAAATAGCGTTGCCGAAAAAATCCGCTTACTTAAAAAGCATCAAAAGATATGGGCAGGTGTACCTTTGAATGAACGTTTGGCCGTTATTTCCCGCTTTGGGGAATTGGTGAGACAAAACAAGGAACAATTGGCTGAAACCCTGACCAGGGAAACCGGGAAACCTATACAGCAATCCAGAAACGAAATAACAGGAGCCCATAACCGGATTGAGCACCTCGAAAACCAGGCGGAAAAATGGTTGGCGGAGGAACGGGTAAGCACTGAGGGGACAACCCTGGAACTTATCCGTTATGAGCCCTTGGGCGTAGTGGCTAATATTTCAGCCTGGAACTTCCCCTATAACGTGGGCTATAATGTGTTTTTGTATGCCCTGGCAGCGGGCAATGCAGTAGCCTATAAGCCTTCGGAACTGGCATTGCTCACCGGTTTGAGTTTTCAGGCATTACTGGAAGAGGCAGGCCTTCCCAAGCACACTTTCGAAGTGTTTATTGGAGGGGCTGAGGTAGGTAGTCAATTGCTAGATAATGACATTGATGGGTGTTTTTTTACAGGTTCTTATGCCACAGGCAAGCAAATTGCCAGCCAGTTGGCAGGTAAAATGATTCCCTTGCAATTGGAACTAGGGGGGAAGGACCCGCTGTATATTATGGATGATATTAAGGACCTGGAGCAGGCGGCCAAAAATGCTGCGGAAGGGGCTTTTTACAATAACGGACAAAGCTGCTGTGCCGTGGAGCGGATATATGTGCATGAGAAGGTTTACGATGAGTTTTTGGGACATTTTGTGGAGGAAGTTAATTCCTATCCCATGGGAGACCCAATGGAAGGAAGTACTTACATAGGCCCCCTTACCCGTAAGCAGCAGCCTGCTTACCTGTTGTCCCAGGTGAAGGATGCTTTGCAAAAAGGAGCCAAGGTTTTATGCGGGGGAAGTATTTCCCGAAGGGAGGGCTTTTACTTTGAACCTACGGTTATTGCCATGGTCAACCATGAGATGGATGTGATGAAGGAGGAGTCCTTTGGCCCCATTATCGGCATTCAAAAAGTAAAGGACGACGAAGAGGCGGCAAAGTGGATGGCTGATACTTCATATGGCCTTACAGCCGCAGTGTTTTCTGAGGATCAGGAAAGGGCACTTAGGCTGTTGGAAGGACTTAATGTGGGTACGGTATATTGGAACTGCTGCGATAGGGTAAGCCCCAACCTTCCCTGGTCAGGGCGAAAAAATTCCGGAGTGGGCAGTACCCTGTCTTATCAGGGTATCAGGGCTTTTACCCAGCCCAAGGCTTACCAGCTTAAGTTGGGGGATTAGACAGGAATTCCAATATTTTGATATTGTAAAGCTTTCAAACCTGTGAGAACAAGCGGATAATCCAAGAAAAATTATTACGAAAAAATTAGTTTATTTAAAATTGATTTTTAACTTTGAGATAGGCAACAAATTAAATTAATAGATGAACCGCTATCTCACGTTATCCTTCAATTTGCTTATCATATTGCTCACGCTTTGTTGTAAAGACAGGGGAGGGGATCACCCGATCAAGGAGTTGTTGGATAAGGAACTCCAATCTTATTCCCTTAGGTCCGAAAAGAAGGAAATGGAACAATTTAAGGACCCCACTGAATTGGGGATGAAAGGAGATTGGCTTATTGTTTCGGAAAATTACAGGGTTCCGGAGTCCTTTCCCCGTATTCATTTAATCAACCGAAAGAATTGGACGGATTACATCCCAAAAGGGGTGCAGGGGTATGGGCCAATGGAGATTACCGATGCCGCAATGATTGAGGAAGGGCAGGAAGAGGGATCTTTTTGGGTGTATAATATGAACAGAAGGCTTTTCGCCCAGTTTTCACTCACCGATACTTCCATGCTGGCCATAGACCAAGTAAAATTCTCAGAATCCATGGCGATGGTTCATTTTATCTGCATTGCCACCGATAGTAGCTATATAGCCACCATGTGGGAGGGTGAATATAAATTAGTGGAGTTCCACAAAGATGGGAGAAGGATAGGTGAATATGGGAGATATGAAACTGTGGAAGGCCATGAAGGTCTCACAAATTACCAACTGACATATTTAAACGGTGGGTGGCTTAAAGGGAACCCGAAAAATGGGCTTTTTGTGAGGGCGGCAATAAGGAGAGACAGGTTGGAAATATTCGACCACGCTAAAAAGACCTTTACAATCATAGATGGACCAGATAAGAAAATACCCCCATTTCGATTGGTGGATGCCGGGGATAAGGTGCATATGGATATTTCTATATCTGAGCCTTTCCGTTACAGGGACATTGCCATTACTGATGCCTACATATTTGCTTTGTATGGGGGGATTAGTCATCTTGAGTACATGGAAACTGGGGAGTTGGCAAAAACCGTTTATGTGTTAACCCATAAAGGGGATCCACTGGCAAAAATAAACTTGGACCGCTCCATATCGGGTATGGTAGTGTGTGAAAAATCGAATTTACTTTATGGAATTACCACTGACGAAGACCCTGGCATTGCTGTTTTCGAACTTCCTATGAATTTTTGACAAAAAAATGGATGACTCTTGGAGTCATCCATTTTAGTTTTATCGAGGAT
>PXCO01000237.1 GCA_003565295.1 Cyclobacteriaceae bacterium | reverse complement strand
GTGAGGACCTTACCCGGTAAATGCCGAATTTGCGCATTAAGAATTGCTTTCCCGATCCCCAATCTAAATTAGATTCATACAGCCTTTGTCAATTTTCAACTTTCCATTTTCCATTCTCAATTAATAATCGCTTCCCACAAGACTCTCCAACACCGACTGCTGCCAACTGATTAATTCCTCCTCCATTTCTTTGGCTATTTCAGGGAAGGCCTCTATCAAATTATTGGTCTCAGCCGGATCCTCTCTCACATCAAAGAGTTCCTTTTCCGCATCTTCTGCCGGGCCGCCGTTCAGCACCAGCTTATAGCGGTTGTCCAGCCATGATCTGGCACCTGAAAAATCCCGGTCTTCAATGGATGGGTGGTGGTAATTCTTAAAATTCCGGGTGGCAATTCCTCCCATTAGCTTTACCAGAGGGGTAGTGCCTACTTGAAGATTATCTTCGATATAGGGCTCCAACCCATCACCTCCATCCCTGTCCCTACCATTCCAAAAACCAATAGGGCTGGGTCTTTCCTGCATCTCCCCCTTTATCATGGGCAAGAGGCTAATGCCGTCCAGGGGCCTATTGGGAAGGGATACCCCTACTATATCGCAGAAAGTGGGCAACACATCGCTGCTTACCCCATTTGCCTCACTGACCAATGGGCTTTTTATCTTTGCGGGCCATTCCAATACACTGGGCACCCGGACTCCCCCCTCATAAATACTGCCTTTTTGGCCCCTAAATGGGACAGTGGCATTCCCTTCCTGAGGGGTGCCGTTATCCCCGAAATACCAAAGCACCGTATTGTCCCTTAAGCCCTGCTGCTCCAGAAAATCCCTCATCTGTCCAATGGACCTGTCCATGGCCGTAATTTCCGCAAAACGTTCCCTTAGCACTTCCCCCTGGGGGCGTTCAACGGCATTTCCTGTTTCATTGGAGGTAAGCCTGACTTTCTTATCCCCATATTTCTCCGGGACATGGTCGTATGGGGATAGGTCCTTTTCCAAGCCACTGTAGGGCTCATGAGGGGAACCGTACCAAATCATCACAAAAAAGGGTTTGCCCTCCCTCTTTGCTTTTTCTATAAATTTGATGGCCTCGGCCACCACCACTTCCGATCCCTCGCCTTTGAAAATCACAGGTTCGGCACCATTTACCGATAGGGGTGGATCCATTTCAAAAAAGTTGTCATGGGAAACCCATTCATCAAACCCCATGGCCCCGGGATTGGTGGGAGAATCCGCCTTTACCGGCCCTAAGTGCCACTTGCCAAAATGGGCCGTGGTATAGCCGGCATCTTTCATCAATTGTGCCACGCTGACCTCCTCCGGCCTGATGCTGTGGCCCGGGGTAAAGGTACCGTACCGGTTGGGATGTCTGCCCGTGATGATGCTGCCACGTGTGGGCGAACAAACCGGGGAAGCGGAATAAAACCGGTCCATCCGTAGGCCATTGGCTGCCATTTCGTCCAGGACGGGGGTTTTCAGATCGGGATGCCCATTGTAGGCAGTTTCATCCCAGCCATGGTCATCCCCAAGCAGCAGCACTACATTGGGCAACTCAGGTTCGGTTTCCCTTTGCTCAGCTTTTTCGCAAGCAATAAGTATTAGGAGAGTAAGCAATGAAAGTAGTGATGTAGTGATCTTCATTTTTAAGGTTTCTTTTTGGGTTAGTTTAACTTACTACCGGTGATATTTTAAAAGGTCTTAGTCCTTATTCTTCCGTAATTTCCATTTTCTATGGGTGGATAAAGCTACTGACGACCTCTTCTTTCCAAGCATCTAGGGCCTCCTTCTGCGACCATTCTTTTTGGGGGTAGTTTGGGCCATACAATAAATTTTCATCCCTAACCACCAATTCCCCTTGTTTTACAAACTCCTCGCCCCTGGGAAGCAGATGTTGAGCCATACGGTCTCTCCATGACTCTAGTTTTTCTAAATGTTTTTCTTCAGATGCTAAATTTCTGCTTTCCCCGGGATCTTCCGACAAGTCAAACAATTGCTCTTCCCCAGTCCTGAAAAACCAGATGTACTTTTCTTTGCCGTCTGTCAGCGCACACCAGTAGTTTTCTGCTTGATAGGTAGTGGCATGCTCCAGGTCAATGTATTCCCGCCATGGGGCATTTTGTGGGTCCCGCATCAAGGCAATCAAGGATTCACCCTCCATAGCCCTGGGTTTAGGGATTTTGGCTGCATCCAGAAAGGTCGGTAATATGTCCCTGATTTCCACAGGATGGGTTAAAAAGGCTTCCTTTCCTAAGCCGGTTTCAAAATCGTGCGGGGGTTTTATGAGCATGGGCACCTTTGAGGATCCCTCATAGGCGTATGATTTCCGCCAGTGATGATGATCCCCCAGCATATCTCCGTGATCCGAAACAAAAAGGATCAGACTGTTTTCATATACACCCTTCCTTTTCAATGCCTCCACTACTTTTCCTATTTGCTCATCCAAAAAAGTGATCAATGCATAATAATGCTTTCGGCTCTCCAGAGCATGATCCACCCCAAAATCCCCAAATGCGGCCTCCCGCTCATTGGGATAATCCCTGAATTTTTCCGACCAATCCCCAGTAAAAGGAACCGGAACGTCCACATTCTCATATAGATCCAAAAAACGTTGTGGAGGATCATAAGGGCTATGGGGCCTGGAAAAGGACACCTTCAGGAAAAGTGGTGCTTCAAGATCATAGGAGTCAATAAAATCGACCGCCATTTCCGCTTTCCAATGATCGGGATGTAAACGTTCCTCTAACTGGTAAACCCTTGGGTTATGCTCGTTCCATAAGATGCCTGTGGCATCGGGGTCTTTCCCCGGTGCCACCCGTTTAAACCAATCCCTGTAATCACTGATAAAACCCTCTGATTCAATCCGCCCACTTTCGTCAACCAAGGTGCCGTGAAATCCATGAAGGGCTTTTTGTGGAAACCAGTGAAATTTACCTATCCCATAGGTGTAGTAACCTGCTTCACGAAGCATTGCGGGCATTTCATTAGGGTATTTTCGGGCTACCCTCCCGTAACCCAACATGCCGTGGCCCCAAGGGGACATACCCGTGAGCAGTGCCGCCCGGGCAGGGGTACAGCTAGGTGTGGAGGAGTAGGCATTGGTAAAATAAACGCCATCACCGGCCAACTGGTCCAGGTTGGGTGTGATGATGGAAGAATTGCCCGCATAACCCACCGCATCCCCACGCTGCTGATCGGTCATGATCAAAATGATATGCGGCTGTTGGGCCATGGAAAGGGTAACCACAAACAACAACGCCAATAATAAAGGCAATCTGATAAAATGTATGTTCATGTTCATTCAATAAGTCTGTAAACCACTAATAATCCTGACTTGATGTCATTTTTAAATCTAAAATCATCAATCCTCCAAAAACGGCCACTCAGGATCCTCCACCCTTGCCCCTTCCATGATTTGAAGCAATTCTTGGAGTTTTTCAGTGTGATCTTTGGACGAATCATTTTTTTCTCCAGGATCGGATGAAAGGTCAAAAAGCATGTCTCTCCCCTGTCCTTCCTTCACGTTTAGGCGGATCAGTTTCCAGTCCCCTTGCCTCAGTGCTTGTTTGCCACCCTGTTCGTGAAACTCCCAATATAGATAATCATGTTGGGGTTGTGGCTCTCCCATCAAGGCGGGCAAAAAGCTGATACCGTCTATTCCTTCTGGGGCCTCCACCCCTGCCACCTCTGCCAGGGTGGGCAACACGTCCCAAAAGGCAGAAATATGATCTGTTTTGGCACCGGCTTCAATTTTTGCAGGCCACTGGGCCAGCATCGGCATCCGTATGCCTCCTTCGTGCAGGTCCCTTTTGTAGCCTTGGAATGGGCCATTGCTGTTAAAGAAATCGGGATCGGCGCCTCCTTCTCTGTGAGGCCCATTGTCCGAGGTGAAGATCACCAAGGTATTTTCCATTAACCCCAAGTCCTCCAATTTATCCATAATCTCACCCACCTGGTCGTCCAGCAGGGTCACCATGGCCGCAAAGGCAGCCCGGGGATGGGGCTGGGAACCATAGCCTCCTACTTTAAATCGGGGGTGCTCCGGGTCATCTATCCCCTCATAGGGTGTTTCAGGCTCAAATTTACTGGTGTATTCGTAGGGTGGCTCGGGGTTGGTCCGCTCTAAAAATAGTTCCATATACTCTTCGGGAGCAAACAATTCCGCATGGGGAATAACGGAAGGCACATAGAGGAAAAAAGGCTGATCCTGATTTTCCTCGATAAAAGCCAGCGTATGCTCATGGATCAGGTTGGGCACATACAGTCCTTGCTGTACCCCACGGTTTTCCTCCAGCTCCACCACCTCACCATTCATCCATATTTCCCAGGGGTAGTAATTATGGGCGATGGTCTGGCTGATATATCCCACAAACTGGTCAAAGCCCTGGTTCATGGGGTCCCCTGTGCTTCCGGGATATCCCAAGCCCCATTTCCCAAAAGCCCCGGTCACATAACCGGCCTCTTGTAAAATGCTGGCAATGGAGGTAGTGCCTTCAGGATGGGGAAATTGACCTCCATTCATACCCCTGTTTCCTCTTACCGGGGTATGGCCGGTATGCAGCCCTGTCATCAGGGAAGACCTGGAAGGGGCACAGACAGTGGTACCCGCATAATGCTGGGTAAAGAGCATGCCTCTTTCTGCCAGTCGGTCGATATTTGGGGTACTGAATTTTTCCTGCCCATAGCAGC
>PXCO01000029.1 GCA_003565295.1 Cyclobacteriaceae bacterium | reverse complement strand
GCTCGATTTCATTTGTTTTAAGGTTAAAGTAATAAAACCACCTAAAGCTTATTTTGTTTACCATAACTCATTCCGATATGTAATTCCTTGTGCCGCAGGAGATTCTCTTGTAAATCGGGATTCGCCAAAACTCCAACCCTGAATTTCCCTGTTATCATGCTTCGCTTTGCGGTTTCAGGGATGCGGTTGCTGGGGTATTCCGTAAATACCAGACCACTAAAATCTCCCTCCATCAACATTTTTTCAGGGTGATACCTCAGTACATTTACCTCTAAGTTTACTTTGGCATCAGGGTCATTCACTTTCAGTGTATTAATGAAGTAATAATCCAAGGCGAACCCATGAATGAACACCTCGGCATGCTTCCCCACCTCATTTCCGAAACTGAGTGCAAGGAAGACGCAGGAGTTGGGTCCAGGATCTAACTGGCAATTTGTGGCCACGTCAATCATCAAGATTTGGGACCTGTTGCTATAGATGAAAAAATTATTGAAGAGATCATCGGGGATAGTTTCTATGAATCCCTCCCCATCATTCTCATCCAGGTAGTTTGAAGGAAGCACATATCGATATGAATAAGTTTTGCCTTCAATTTCTACAGAAAAGAAAAGCTCCTCTTCCATGTCGGGCCATTCATCGTTACTATTGCAACTTGAAATCACCACTGCCATAGCTGCGATCAGGCATAGAAGGGCCTTAGTGGGAAAATACATATTAACAGGGATAATCCTTTACAAGATAAGTAATTATAGAGGATTAAAATAATCCCTATTTTTTATATGTGCAATTATTTGATGGGGTAACCAAAATGAGCCATCATTAGGATTGCACCGGCAGTCCCGTCCATTGTGGGTTCATTTGTGCTGTAGTCTCCCACATCATCATGATAAGCTACGTGGTGATTTTGAAGATGAGCAAATTTGTCCTCTTTATGAAGGGTAAGTCCGAGAAGGCTGTCATGTATGGTTCTGTAAATTGGGCCGTCGATCAAACCGCCCGGCACTTCTAGGTCGTAAATCACATATACACTGGTGTGGACCTCCACAGGGTATTCACCGCCCTGGGGAATACCTGTAAACATGGAGGTGCCCCAGGGGTTTCTGCCAAAAAGCCAATCCCTTTGCGCAGTAAGAAAAGGTTGGAATTGAGTGTCTCCGGTCATTTTTTCATAGAGAATGATCTGTGCAATTAGGCTGGTAAGCAGGTTGTTGCTGCACCAAATAAAAGGTATGCCAATGTGAAAAGGGTTTTTTTCGGCCCTGGCCAAGGTATATGCGATTCCTTCCCGGTAATAATTCTCAAGTTTCTTTTTGAATTCCTCATCAGCAATCTGATGTAGGGCGTAGTGACCCACATTGAGAAACGGATAAAGTTGGTAATGGGCGGCAGAATCCCTTACCATCCAGGAATCTGCATTGCTGCTTTGCTCTGCATATGCTTTTGCCTGTTCCAGGTATTTTGCCTCCCCTGTGAGCTTGTAAAGTTCCGCAGCTCCCCACTCCATATCATCTGCGTAGGTTTCTTCGTTGTATCTGTAAGGGGCTCCATAGGAGTTGCCTTGCTGGTACCCTTCCTTTTCTCTACCTAATGCATATAGGGAAATAGCAGTTTCCTTGCATTTATGAGCGTATCCAGGGTCTTGTAGGTGTTCCTCCCAAATACGTGCGGCAATGGCCATTGCTGCTGCACTTCTACCTGCTAAATTGGACACACCTGTTGCCTCACTTTGATATTTCCCAAGGCCTTGTGATTCACCCGTAGCAATGTAGGCGGCTCTGTAACTATCAGGTCCCCAACCATAGTCCGAAGGGTCCTCATCCAACTTTTTAAAACCCCTGTGATCCCTGTCATCAGCAATTTGGTGAAAAAGGATATCTTTTCTGGGATGCATCTTGTGAATCCAATCCAAACCCCACTTGGCTTCATCTAGAATGTCAGGGATGCCGTTTGCTCCAGGCTGTCCTAATGCGTTTACCTTATCGTCGAATCGATCCGGATATAATTCAAAAGCTAGCAGCATGTGGGCGGTGGCATAGCTTGTGGTGATCAGGTACTGCAACTGATCCCCTGCATCATGCCAACCTCCACTCAGGTCAAAATAAGTGCTGTCCGGGACAGGGCCGTAATGACTTCTTGCATCCTTCGAATGGCAGACAAGATCCAACGTGGGGTTATATCCACACCGCTGTTGGCGCATAAATTCAAGCAGGGTTTCCTGATGATTTTCGAAAGCCTGTATCCCTATTCTGAATATGGTGGACTCCGCACCTGATCTTTTTGACACTAATTTATAGGAACCTTCAATATTCACTTCGCTGAAGTCTATTTCATAATAATGATCGAACACCCCCCATGAGGGGGTATCTCTCTTTTGTGGCCTAATAACTTTTATGCTTTCACCAGAATTATTGTCGATAAGCTCCACTCGTTCTCTGAAGGGTTTCTTGCTGAACAATAGTCCTATTTTGGTATCATCAGGGAGGTACCCTAACTGGTTGATTCTGATATAGGCCTCATCTTGAGCAAAACTACTCAGGCACAGTAAATAACATGTAATGAATACACAAACAATTTTTTTCATTGGGTAAAATGGATAAGGTAAGGTATAGAAGGGTTATTTTTGCCAATTTCCATCCACAGTCCTCCATATGCCCATAGGGTTGCCTTCGGCCAGCTCAGCAGGTAGAAGGGAGCCAGGCATATCCTGGAAAGCCACAGGTCGCGCAAAGCGTTTGATGGCATGTACCCCTACTGAAGTTGACCTGCTATCAGTGGTGGAAGGGAAAGGCCCCCCATGTTGCATGGCGAAACCGACTTCTACTCCGGTGGGGACTCCCTTGAATAGAATTCTCCCACATTTTTCTTCAATTTCTCTGATCAAATTCCTGGAACTTTCCAGTTCATTATCTTCGCCCCAAACTGTACAGGTGAGTTGACCTTTTAAGACCTGAGTCAGTTTTTGTAATTCTTCCCGATCCCGGTAGGTCACCATCATTCCGTATGGACCGAAGATCTCTTCTTGGAAAGCCTCGTCCTTGAGCCAATCCGAGCCTTTTATCTTCACAAAAGCAGGGCTTCCAAGTTTAATATCCTCGGCATCCGCCTTCTGCACCCACTGAATTTCATCTGCGCTCTCCAAAGACTTAAGCATTTCGTAATAAGCCTTGCCTATTCCCTCGTGAAGCATAGGGGCGGCACTCACTTCTTTTAGATTGTCAAGCACTGCATCCCCGAAGGTTTGGGAGAGCTTTTCTGGAATAAAAATTAAACCCGGGTTGGTACAAAACTGTCCTACACCTAAGGTCAATGACCCCACATAGGCCGCCGCCAACTCTTTGAGATTGTTGTTAAGTTTAGTCTCGAAGGTGAAAATAGGGTTTATGCTGCCCATTTCGGCATATACGGGAATAGGGTTGTCCCTTTGTGCGGCCGTGTCGAACAAGGCTTTGCCCCCTCTAAATGATCCAGTAAATGCAATGGCTTGAATTTTGGGGTGATTCGCCAATTCTTGGCCGGTTTCTATACCTCCTTCCACATGCTGGAAAACTCCTTTAGGAAGGTTGCTTTTACGAATGGCTACTTTGATGGCTTCGGAGACTATCCTTGATGTTTCCGGATGAGCGGGGTGGGCTTTGTATATAACCGGACAGCCTGAGGCCAAGGCAGATACCGTATCTCCACCTGCCGTAGAAAACGCCAGAGGGAAATTACTCGCTCCAAAAACTAGCACTGGCCCTAGGGGCCTTAACATTCTTCTTATATCGGGCTTAGGAAGGGGGCTCCGGTTGGGGTCGGCATGGTCAATGGTGGCTTCCACCCAACTTCCTTCCTTCACCAATTGTGCAAAAAGTCTAATCTGTCCCAAGGTTCTCCCTAACTCTCCTGTGATTCTACCCTGAGGTAAATTTGACTCCTTAGATGCGGTAGGAATGAGTTGATCCCTGGCAGCATCTATTTGGTTGGCCATTTCTTCTAAAAAGGCAGCCTTATCATTTGGGGAGGTTTGCTTAAAGGAGGAAAAGGCTTCCAGTGATAGGTTTAAATAGGTGTCCATCAATGCCATGCTTTAGGTGGGTTAAATTTTATTGAATAGAAAGAATGATTTACAAACCAGATAATGGTAATTGAAGCTTTAAGATAGAGTGATTTTCATTTTCTAACAACTTTAATCGGAATATTCCCCCTTATTTTTATGGACCGTTTACTTTTGTTGGCATACTCTGGTGAATTTTTTCCAATAATGTTGGAGAAAGTAATTAAAAAGTGAGAATGGTCCTTTGACAATTGACCTTCCCGCGTTGGTTAGTCCAAAAAGTTGGGGGATTACTGTGATTATGATGGGTGTTGTTTGAAAAATTTAAGGCTAATCATTAATTTTCTTTTATGGAATACTCACCCTCACTTAAAGACATAGCCATTAGAAATACATTAAAGCCGGGGGACTTGGGTGCCGTGATCGGATTGCATGGTAAATTATACAGCGAAGAGTATAATTTCGGATTGGGCTTTGAACGCTACGTCGCCCAGAGTATGGCGCGGTTTTTGAAAAACTTTAATGATTCTCATGACCGGGTTTGGGTAGCGGAATGGAATGGCACCATGGTTGGTTTTTTGGCCTTGGTGCACAGGTCCGAAAGCGTTGCCCAACTCAGGTATTTTGTGGTGGCGCCTTTATGTAGGGGAATAGGTCTGGGGAAACATCTTTTGGACGATTGGCTCAAAGAAGCAAGGGACTTGAATTATCATCAGGCCTATCTCTGGACCACCGATCATTTAAGTTTAGCAGCTGCCATGTATAAAAAAGCCGGGTTTCAGCTTCAGGAACAAAGATTCTCCACTAACTTTGGAGTCCCTCTTACCGAGCAAAAATATACCATGATAATTGCGGGTAATGATTAATATAAAGTTTTTATGAAGGCTACTTTCCCAACCCTGTTAATCCCCCTCTTAATTTTCAACATCAATGCATCACAAGCGCAATGGGAAAGGCAATGGACCTGGGGCGGCCCCTTAGATTCAGTTCAATCCACGTTTAGCGTGACTGATTACCATCTGGAACTTCGCTTAGACTTTGAGGAAAGAAGCCTGGAAGGCACGAACACTCTGAGCCTGGAAAAACTTACCGAAACTGATCAAATCAGGCTGCAATTAATCAAGGCTTATGAGGTCAGTAGTGTAATTACAAGGAATGGTGAATCCCTTTCTTTTGAACATCAAGCCGACATTCTGGACATATCAGTACCTGGGTCCTTTCCCGAAGAGATTAGCATTGCCTACAAAGGTCCTACCCCCATCGCAACTCACCCCCCTTGGGTGGGGGGCTTTACCTGGGAAAAGGATGATAATGGTAACCAGTGGATAGGCCTAAGTTCCCAAAATGAAGGAGGGAAGCTTTTTATGCCTTGCCTGGATCACCCGTCTAACAAACCTATCAATGGCGCAAGTTTAAAAATTACGGTGCCAAAACCCTATACAGTGGCTGCAAATGGCACGCTAATCAAAACTGAAGGGACAGGTGCGGACACCACTTTTCATTGGGTCACAGCCTATCCTATTATGAATTATAACATCAATTTTACCATAGGGAAATTTCATCTACACGAACAAAACTTTTTGTCCTCTTCTCAGGACACAGTGCCCATGCAGATTTTTGTTTTGGAGGAGAACAAGGATAAAGCCCCGCTATTGGCCGAGGTATTTGAAAACAGCATACATACCCAAGAGCGGTATTTTGGTCCCTATCCTTTTCCTAAAGAAAAGGTAGCGGTAGTGGAAACACCTTATCTGGGAATGGAGCATCAAACCATTAATGGATATGGTAACAATTTTCAATTTGTGAGGATGGGTGATGTTTGGTACGATTGGTTACTCCATCACGAATTAGGCCACGAGTGGTTTGGGAATAAGGTGTCTGTTGGGGATTGGGCTGACTTTTGGATCCATGAAGGGATTACCACCTATGGCGATTGGCTTTTCTATGAGGCCCATGGAGGGGAAGAGGCTTATCATCAAAAGGTGGAAGAAACGAGAAGAAATATTTTGAACGAAAAACCCGTAGTAGGAAAACCCGATACCCCTGCGGATGAAGCGTACCACTTGGACGTTTATTATAAAGGAGCATATGTCATGCACAGCCTGAGGTTTTTGCTAGGGGATGACATATTCTTTCCCATGCTTAAGGACCTAGCCTCACATCCGCCTTTTACTTATGAAAACCAGACCAATACCACTGAAATAATCCGGTACATTGAGGACTATTCCTCTTTGTCATTAGGCGATTTTTTTAATATGTACCTTTACCGCACAGAACTCCCGAAGGTGAAAATCAGCAAAAAAGGGAAAAGGGGCTATGAAGTAAGTCTTCCAAATATTGATTTTTCAATCCCCATTTCGGTAGCTACGGAGCATGGAATTGAAAGGATAGAGCTGTCTTCCCAACCTGTACTGATAGAGAGTAGTACACGGCCGGAGGTGGATCCTCAGCATTGGTTCTTGTTGGATAAATGAGTAAATGATGGGGGATAATAATAGAGTGCTCAACTATCTCGCTTTGGGAGATTCCTATTCAGTGGGAGAAGGGATTGACCCTAAAGACAATTTCCCCAACTTACTGGTTAAGCAGCTTAATACCAAAGGAATTCCCATTGTGATGGACAGGCTTATTGCAAAAACAGGATGGACCACGGGGGAATTTATAGAAGCTATGGAACAAAAATCCTGGCTGGAAGGAGAATATTATGACTGTATCACATTGCTGATTGGCGTAAACAACCAATATAGGGGGCTATCCAAACAAGCATATGCCGAGGATCTTGAACGAATAGCTGTGAAGTGTCTGGGTTTGGTAAGAGGTAACGCAGATAGGGTTACGGTACTGTCCATACCTGATTGGGGAGTGACCCCTTTTGCAAGAGAAAAAGCGGTCGACCCTCTTCAGACTTCAAAAAGCATTGACGCCTTCAATGAACTGAATAAGGAAATTGCAGTAAAATCCGGGTTTCTTTTTTTAGATATCACGGAAGATTACCGAAAAAGAGGGGGGATGCCAGAATGCTTAGCCCCTGACCAGCTACATCCCAGTGCACACATTTATAGGCATTGGGCAAATTTGTTGGCAGAGATGCAGGAAGATAAGCTGCAAAGCCCATAGCTTGGAATTTGAACCCTATAAACTACTATCCCAAGAGCAGACAGCTTTTAAGTTGTCCCCTAGTGGCCATGGGAAATTCCTGTTTATTTACATAAAAAATGGCATTGATGAGCATCAATGCCAGATTTACAGATCCCCAACATTAACCGGTCCGGGTCATTTGCCCCCTTTAGGCAGCACATTGGAAATCATGGAGACCTTTTCTATAGGTTCAGAAGCGTTGGAATAAATCCTTACCACACTATTTTGTTTCCCCATTTTACCGGCAGAATTGAAAGTAACTTTAATTTCGCCTTTTTCACCGGGGGGTATTGGGTCTTTTGGCCAGTTGGGCACAGTGCACCCACAGGAGGCGGCTACATTAGAAATAATCAAGGGAGAGCTCCCTTTGTTTTCAAATTTAAAAACGTGCTCCACTTTTTCACCTTGGGTGATGTCACCAAAATCCTTGGAAGACTCATTAAAAGCCAAAACAGGACTGTTTGCGGATTTTTCTTGTGCAAAGGCCGTAAAAACCATCAAAGCCCCAAATACACAAACTAGCATTAACTTTTTCATCGTTATTTTATTGTTTCAAGATTCATACGCCAAATTGCAGCAGTAAGTTTATTTCATTTCATTAATGAAAAACTTGCCATGAAAGTTCACCATGAACAGTTGTTCTTTTGCCCTGGTCATGGCTGTGTATAACCAACGCATATACAAGCGGTCTAATTGCTCATCGGTCAAATAACCCTGATCTACAAAAACAGCCGACCACTGTCCGCCCTGAGATTTGTGACAGGTGAGTGCATAAGCGAACTTAACCTGAAGCGCATTGAGATAGGGGTCTTTCCTAAGAGATTCACGTATTTCGGCTTTACTTTTAAGGTCCCTATAATCTTCCATTATTTCCGAATAGAGTTGCCTCCATTTATCCGGTTCCATGGATGGAGTGGACGAATAGAGGGTGTCCAGTATGATTTTCGCCTCAAAAAAAGGCTCACCCGGGTAATCCACCAACCGCAATTCCACGGTTGCGAAACGAAGGCCATAGAGATCTTCAAAGGAACGGATTTTTATAATTTCCGCAAAGTCCCCATTTGCCAAAAAATTCACTTGTCCACTTTCTTCCAGGTAGGTGTAGTTGTTTTTTACGATCATCAGCCGGTCTCCGGGGGAGATTTCTTCCTCATAAAAGAATATCGTTCGTCGAATATATTGGTTGTATTGGACTGCCATTTTATTGGAACGGGTAATGATAATGGTTTCATCCACCCCGAATTTGTCATAGGCATAACGGAGACCATCTTCCAGCTTTTCTCCTGTCATTCGGAAAAAGTCATTGAATTTTCTACTGTTAAAATAGATTTTTGGATGTTTTTTCTTTAGCTCATTGCGGAGATTGGTGGCATTATAAAGAATGCCAGAATCTGACTGCTGTCGCATGACCTCGGTAAAAACGTTTTCCATAACGTTGAGCTGGAAATGATAGGAAAGGTAGTCCTTGTCCAAGGCTGGACTTTTTTCGCTGCCCACAGGGGGAAGTTGAGCATCGTCACCGATAAGCAGCAGCCGGTTGCTTGGATGTTCGAAAACAAAGGAAAGGAGGTCTTGTAGCAAGTGGTTACCGCTACTTTGATCATCTGCCAGCATGGAGGCTTCATCCACAATCACTACGGTATTCTGATAGTAGTTTTTTTGTAAGGAGAAACCATCCCCAATTCCTTCACTTATGGGCTTATAGATAATTTTGTGTATGGTGAACCCCGTTTTGCCCGCATATCCTCCCATCACCTTTGCAGCTCTGCCCGTAGGAGCAAGCATAAGTGGCCTGAAGTTGAGCTTTGGAAGGGACTTTACCAAAGCGGCAAGTACCGAGGTTTTGCCAGTGCCTGCATACCCTTTTAAGATAAAGGTGTATTTTGGGAGGTTTTTTTCGGTCAAAAACTCATCCATTTGCTTGAAGAATGAAAGTTGCCCTTCGGTTGGTGAAAAGGGGAAAAAACTTTTTATAAAATGAGAGGGCTTGTTCAATGTCTGAATTATCTTTACTGCTAATCTAAGTCTATAATGTCGGATTTAAAAAAGGAAATAGTACAGAAGTTTGGAGGCAGGCTACGCTCGAGGGTAAATGGGATATTACTCAAAAACGACAGGTTGCTGATGGTAAAGCACAATATGGGCGGAGGAAACTATTTTTGGAACGTGCCGGGTGGAGGGATGAAATTTGGGAGCTCGGCAGAGCAGAATTTGATCAGGGAATTTAAGGAAGAGACGGGTTTGCTGGTGGAAGTGGGCGATTTTCTTTTTACGCATGAGTTCTTAAAGCCACCCCTCCATGCCATTGAGTTGTTTTTTGAAGTCCGGCGTCTAGAGGGCGAGATCTCATTAGGCCAGGACCCTGAACTTTCCTATGCACACCAAGTGATAGAGGAAATTCGTTATCTAAGTGTGGAAGAAATCAAAAACATGCGAAGGGGAGAAGTCCACGACATGTTTTTGGGGATAAATTCCATAAAGGATGTAAGAATGTGGAAAGGATATTTTAATTTTGAAAATAATTCCATAAAATAGCATTTGGAAAAAACCACCATTCCTTTAGAAATTAACATAAGTTTAAAAACAACTATCTAAAATGACGCTTACCAGAATATTATCCGTTGTATTTCTCCTTGGTGCACTAGGCCTGGGTTATAGACTTTACCTAGGAGTAGATGAAGTAGTGGAGGAGGAAAAGAGACTCATGAGAACAGAGGCCAGAATCATTGAAAAGCTTCAGATGCTTAGGGAGGCACAGATTGCTTACAGGGCTAGTCATGGAGAATATGCAGATAATTGGGAAGACCTCAGAGAGTATATTGCTGACGGTGAAATCTGGATCATCCAAAGGACAGAGACTACCGAGCTTTTAGATTACGGGAAAGAGGAAACCACGGTGACTTACGATACTTTAGGTTCAAGAAGAGTAATAGATTCCCTTTTTAATGAAAGGAAATATCCTGATTTCAACCTGGAGACACTCAACATAGTACCCGGGTCCGGTGGGAAGCAGTTTGAGTTTTTTGCCGATAAGATTGAAAGAAGCAATAGGGAAATAGCCGTTTTTGAGATTAGGGACCCTGCACCCATCAATCCGGAAAGAAGAAGAAACAACAACGAAAAGGCCTTGAGAGTAGGTTCAAGAACAGATTCCTCTACTTCCGGTAATTGGGAATAAATTGAGCCCGTCTGAAAATTACATAGTAACAAAATTTCACGGCGACAAACTGGATATTGAACGGTTATCCGGTTTGTCGCTTTTCTTATATCCCAAACTTTTCGTCATCCAGGCCTTGGATGAGGATGGCGTTGTAATGGGGGTGAGCCTCTATACCTACCATACCCTGGAGGAACTTGAGGGAATTGTGCAGTCTGATGAGTTTATACAATCTCCTAATACCTTTGGACGGTTATTTGTTCACCTGGAGCAAATGTCTTTGGTGCCGACGACACTTTTTGACCCCACTCATAAAAACACCTATTTATCCTTCAGCCAGCCCTTAGAAGAGGAGGAGTGTGAGGCTTTTCATCAAGGAGCTTACCATAATACAATACAGGTACTGGGCACCATGAACAAAGGGGTTTTGGCATTTATGGACCATGCCCTTCCTGAACTGGAAGTGCAACATGGGGCTGTAATGCATTTGGAATGTATGCTGAATGCCTCAAGAAATAGCTCAGGTGAGATCATCATTGCCAGTATTGTACCTGATGGTGCTTATTTTGCGGCTATCAAAGAGGGGCAGCTTAAACTCTTTAACTTATTTCGGATCGTGAATGAAAAGGAGTTCTTAAAATATGGACTATCCATTATTCAACAACTGGGATTTAACCGGACAATTTTGGAAACCCATTTAATGGGAGAACTTTCTTACATCGGTTGTACTTTGGAAGGCTTGAGGCCTTATTTTCATGAAATCACCACTTCCTCACCGGAGAATAGTATTACCTATTATTCTGGCGCGGAACACTTTAAAAATACGGGGCTGTTGGAGGCCTATTGGTCTATATAAAGTATCTTGGGAAATCAAACATGAGGAAAACATCACACCGTGTGATGATGGGATGATTATCCATCATGCGAGATTCCTCAGAAGTAAGTTTTGATCATGCTATCCCGAATCGAGTTCCCCGATCCCGATAGCTACGGGACGGGGCAGGCAGGGGCAGGCTAGGGCAGGTACGGCCATTGGAAAAAAAATTATAAACACATGAAGAAAATCGCCTTGTTTCCTGGTTCTTTTGACCCTTATACCATGGGGCACCATGATATCGTGATGAGAGGATTAAACTTGTTTGACCAGATCGTAATCAGTATAGGACACAATATTTCCAAGAAAAACAGGTATTTTGATATTGATCTCATGGTAGAGAAGATCAAGAAGGTTTATGAAAATGTACCTCAGGTGAAAGTGGTTTTATATAATGAACTTACCTCATCGTTAGCCAAGAAACATGGGGCTACCTATCTATTAAGGGGGCTAAGGAACACCACAGATTTTGAATATGAAAATACCATCAGCCAGATGAACAGGTATCTTAATGAAGAATTGGAAACTGTCTTTTTAATCACATCTCCGGAATATGCGGCTATAAGTTCCACCATCATCCGGGAAGTGCACAGGTATGGTGGGAAAGTGGACGAATTTCTTCCTTATGAGGTTTGAAGGACCTTGGGCTTTAATTTTAGAAATTGCTTGAAAAGATGGCGCATGGAGGGGTAGGAGTTCACCAACGCTATTTTAGCCTCTTGATGACTTAACCATTTCACCTCTTGTATTCCTTCTTCATTCTGGGGCTTCATCTTTTCATCTGCGATGCATTCCATGGCAAACCAATAGGTTTTCTTTAATATGCTTTTGCGGTTTTGGGTATAAGTATGCCATGTCTTTGCAATGGGTGGCCCTATCTTGACCTTTACGTTACATTCTTCCTCAACTTCCCGCTTTGCACATTCGGCTGCTGATTCCTTTTTCTCAAACTTTCCTTTTGGGAAGTCCCATTTGCCTAACCTAAAGATAAAAAGCACCTTGTCTTCCTTGGTTACTATTCCCCCTGCGGCTTTAATTATGGCATACCTACTTTTAATAAATGATTTTAATGCTGTTTTATCCTTTGCTACCAATGTGATAGAGTCCAAATCCTTTAATTTCCTGGTGCGAAGCAGGTAAAGCAACTTGATGACAATGTCTTTTGATGGTTCTTTTATCAGCACATCATCGTGGAAGCCCTTGGATGTGGGGAGGTCACCGGGGGCATCGTAGATGCATTCAAAGCTCCTCTGGGGGTTTAATTCTTCGGGACCAAGAATGTCCAAGGGTTTGTCATTGATGAAAATCTTCATTGACGCTCTGTTTTTTTCAAAAATGCATTTTTTTTATGCCCTTCACAATACCCTTTAAGAAATAATCGCCTAATTTTAAGTTATGGAAATTTTTAATGTTAGTATAGCTAAAACCGTTGCTGCCCAGTTACTGAAGATAGAGGCTATTCGGCTGAAACCACAGTCACCATTTACTTGGGCTTCAGGTTGGAAATCACCGATTTATTGCGACAATCGGCTTTCGCTCTCCTATCCTGAAACCAGACGATTAATAAAGGAAAACCTTATCAAGGTGGTTCAACGGCACTTCCTAAATGTGGAGGCCATTGCCGGAGTAGCCACAGCGGGTATTCCACAGGGAGTTTTGGTGGCAGAGGAACTAGACTTACCATTTCTATATGTTCGATCTAAGCCCAAAGGCCATGGTATGCAGAACACCATAGAAGGCAAAATTACGCAAGGTCAAAAGATAGTGGTGGTTGAAGATCTGGTGTCCACAGGTGGTAGCTCTTTAAAAGCCGTTGAAGACCTGAGACATAATGGGTTTGAAGTTCTTGGAATGATGGCCATTTTCACCTATGGGTTTGAGGTGGCCCGGAAAAACTTTGAGGATGCAGGTGTGAAATTGGTATGTCTGAGTGATTATGATAATTTACTTGCTGCCTCGGATGATTATATTAAGCCTACAGATTTACCCGCCCTCCAAGAATGGAGAAGAGCCCCGGAAGTTTGGGGGAAATGAATTAGAATTTTTCGATGATCCCAAGGCCGAAAAGTGCAAAATCATACTTAACAGGGTCTTTGGGGTCCAATTCCCGAAGGTTTCTGGTCAGTTCCATGGCTGCTGCCCAGTCGGTTTGCTTCCTATGCAATAACCCCAATTTTCTTGCTACACGATCTACATGTAAATCGCATGGGCAAACTAATTGATAAGGTTGGATAGTGTTCCATATTCCAAAATCAACCCCTTTGTCGTCGTTTCTGACCATCCATCGCAAAAACATATTGATCCTCTTGCATGCCGATTTTCTTGCAGGGGTGGCCACATGTTTCCCAGTTCTGCGGGGAGCCTCAGGAAGAGAGAAAAAATAGCTGTTAAAATCCATCAATAAGCTGGCCATCACATCAGGGTCTTTTTTGTATCGCATGGTGAAAGCATCTTCAAGGCTGTCATGCGACTGATAAAACCAGGAGAAAAATCGAATGAAATACAATGTGTCCAAGTCATTGAAGGTCCTGTGTTTGAAAGTTAAAAAAGGCTTAAGGTCATCCTCGGAATGGTGAAGCACGAAATCATATGGGCTATTGTCCATCATTGCTAAAAGCTCCCTGCATTTGGAAATAATGGTTTTCCGCTGACCCCATGCCAGGGTTGCTGCCAGAAACCCTGCTATTTCGATATCCTGTTTTTTTGAAAATTGGTGCGGGATTACGATGGGGTCTTCTTCGATAAACCCCACCTGATTGTAAGTGAGGACCCGATCTTCTAAAAACGAAAAAAGTTTATCCTTCATTAGGCTAAGGCAACCTTTACCTCTCCGCCTTGTATTCCATCAAACCATTTTAGGTAGAGATAATCCTCCTTGTTATCCGCAAGATGCCAGTCAAAACACTTGATATTGGTGAGCTTGGTGAGCTGATCTTCGTCTGGATTGTATAGGCAAATGTCGAAGTCAGGTATTTCATTGATATCGGTAGTGTTCCATTTTTCCATCAAAAAACCTTGAGAGAGTACTTTCACCCGCTTGCCAAAGATGTGCTCCTCAAGGATGGATGGTATACCATCTTTCCTTCTGAAATGGTAGCAATTCGGGCCGAAAATAATTTGCTTGTATATCTTGGCCTCTAATATGTCTGATTCATTACAGGCTGGTTCCCATATTTTCTGATCCTCATCCTTAAACCCTGATTTGCTAAACTGGGCCAAAAAACTGGAAAGTTTGGAAAATGCAATGGTAACTCCGATGAAGAGCAACCCGAAAGTAGCTAAAACAGGGTAGGAAATCACGAAAACCGTGTTCCAAATAAACCTGAAAATCTTATGGGTGAATAGTTGGAAATTGTTCATTAATCACTAATTATGACATGTAAAAATAAGTGATAATCAGTAAATAACAAAACCTTACATTGGACGGGCGAAAACAATGGGGGATTGATTAAGGAATGGGGTTTATGATTTGTCCTGAATATATCCGGTTAAAATTTCAAAAATTGTTATTAGCAAAAAGATTTTATTAGGGTTTTTCGTAATCAACGGTAAACCCCCAGAGCATAGAAGACCTAGCCGCAAATCATTATAAGGGATGCTGAAATATAAAAGACATCCATAGGGTTGTGTTTTTTCAGCGCACCTACTTGACAGCCAATCCTTCGGCAGGTATATGGTCAGTCCCGTTCTGGGCTTTTTCGCAGGGTTATTGTCCCCCTGTGTGTCAATTGGGACATGCTCGATTTCATCGATCCTATACCGGCATGGTCAATCTCAATTCACCGTTCATTTATTTCCAGCTCCTGTCCTAATTCCCCACTAATATCCTATTTCTACAGGAAATCTTGAGTTCACTGCCCTCAATTGATCGTAGGCTGCTTTAGAAACTTTTATGACAAGTTTGCCATTTTCGCCCGTTTCCGGCAAGGCACCCACTACTCTGGCGAATATGGTCACATCATTTTCTTCGTTTCTGATCCTCATGATGGTTCCCACAGGAGCTGTTCGATGAAGAACCAAATATTTCTTGTGGTTGCCAGTGCCCTCAATTACTTCTGCCTGCCCGGTTTCTGTGATGTTTTTAAATTCAGTTGAAGCACTTACATTTACAGCTTTCGGTTTTTCGGAGGCCTGACCTGAGGGGCTGGTGCTCGACCGTGCACTACTGGCCTCACCTGAGCGCTCAGCAGTTTCAGTAGAATTTCCTGAGGGGAATCTTTTAACTGGAATATTGACCCCCTTTTCACGACCCACCTTAAGTGTTTGACCTACGGAAAGGTTGTTTGATGTAAGTCCATTCCAATTGATTAGATCCTCAACCTTGGCTTCATACTGTTTGGCAATTGCAAACAATGTTTCTCCTTGTCCAACTTTATGCGAAACCCAGCCTCCTGTACTGGAATTAGAAGTAGATGGTGCAGAAGGTGTAGAGCTTTCAGGTTTTTTTGCTGAACTGGCAGATGAAGTAGGCGGAGGCATGAGGTTTTTAGCAGGTGATTTTTCCACTTCCTCTTTCTTGGATGCTGACACAGGTTTTGGAGTGCTGGTTTTTTTGGGTTCCTTTTTACTGTCCACCTCTTTATTGGTTACGGCCACTTTTTGATCCCCCACGCCCAGGGTTTCCTCAAGATTTTCATTTTTGACCGGTGCAATAGTTTCATTTTTGGCCACCCCTTTGATAACCAAGGCCTGCCCTATGCTAAGATCACTTCCCTGAAGCTTATTCCAAGCCATTATTTCCTCAAGTTTCACTTCATATTTCTTTGCAATAGAAAACATGGTTTCCCCTGCTGCTACATGGTGGAGAATAGCTCCTTCAGGGATGGCTTCTTTTTCAATGAAAGGGACCTTGATCGTTTGGCCAATTTTCAACCCCTCCTTTAGATTGTCATTGTTTTGTACAATCTCATTTACCGGTGTGTTATATCTCCTCGAAATCCCAAAAAGTGTTTCCTGGGGTTTAACCTCATGGATGATGAAAGTCTTTTCGCCTACCTTCTCAATACCCACTGAATCTAGGGGAGTTATTTCCATGGCAAACCCCATGGCGGTAGAGATCAGGATCAGTAAACTTATACACATTCCCCTTAAACTAATTGTAGACATACACGTTTCCTATTCAAAACCCTTTAATTACTTGCAAATTTCAAATTTATTTTTTCAATTCCAACTGCTTGAATATCCATTTAGGTGGTTTAGGGATTTTATCTGTATATTAATGACAAAATTTAACACCCATGATAAAATATTTCCCAATAGTGTTGCTTTTTCTCCTTTCATACGGATTTTCTCAGGCAGTGGTTGAAGACTCCGTTGCCGTAAAAAAGGTGTTTGTTTTTGAAATGAAAAGTGACATAGACCCCCGGATGAACCGCAAAGTGAGATTGGCCATGGAGGAGGCAAGACAAACTGGTGCCGACATTATTGTCATTCACATGGATACTTTTGGGGGAGCCGTAAACGATGCTGATGATATTCGAACTATGGTATTAGAGTCAGACATTCCAGTTTTCTCTTTTATAGATAAGGATGCTGCTTCTGCCGGGGCATTGATATCCATTGCCTGTGACAGTATATACATGGCCCGGGGGGCAAGCATAGGAGCGGCTACCGTGGTGGTGGGAGGCACGGGTGAGGCAGCCCCTGATAAGTACCAATCCTATATGCGGTCTATGATGAGGAGCACTGCAGAAGCCAGAGGGCGTGACCCTAGAATTGCAGAAGCAATGGTGGATCAGAATATTGAAATTGAAGGCGTCACCAAAGAAGGCGAGGTGATCACTTTTACCGTCTCGGAAGCCATCGCTAATAATTTCTGTGAAGCACAGGTAAATTCCATAGAGGAGATTGCCGAGCGCCAAGGGTTTAAAGAGATTGAAATCATACATTATGAGCCTTCGATAGTGGAAGATATAATTGCTGTATTTCTAAATCCTGCGGTTAGTGGAGTACTTATTCTGTTGATCATAGGTGGAATTTATTTTGAACTCCAGACTCCTGGTGTAGGTTTTCCCATAGCGGTGAGTATCATTTCCATGATTCTTTATTTCATTCCTTATTACCTTACAGGTTTAGCATCAAATTTGGATATAGCCATCTTTATTGTCGGGATCATATTGTTGCTAGTGGAGATATTTGTGCTGCCAGGGTTCGGTGTGTTCGGGATTCTAGGGATCATTGGCATTCTTGCTGGGCTGACAATGGGGATGCTACCCAATGATCAGTTTGATTTTACGTTTGTGGCTCCGGACAGTCTGTTTACGGCCATACTGACTGTCCTGCTTTCAGCCATCGTTGGAACCGTGCTAATATTTACCATTACCCCCAAAGTCAATCAGTGGAAGGCCTTTCAGGGGGTCTCATTGGCTACCACGCTTAATAAGGAAGAAGGTTATACCTCCAGCTTTTATTCCATCGACATGGTGGGGAAAGAAGGGATAGCGCATACCCGGTTGATGCCGAGTGGCAAAATCGAGATAGAAGATGAGATTTATGACGCCTACTCCCGTTCTGAATTCATTGACAGGGGAGAACGGATAATAGTGATCAGTGCTGAGGGCACCTCGCTGAGGGTGAAAAAATCCCCTTCGGCTTAATTATGGCATTTTCTACACCTAAATCATACAAATCTTTTTAATTTGCGCTATAATAGAAATGTGGATTTTGGTATTTGGCAATGAGTGACTTACTTAAAAGGTTGTATTCATTATATGGGACAGCTATCTTCTTTGGAACATTTTTACTCCTTTTTCCCATATTTCTCTTGACCATTCAGGTACCGAGCTGGAAAAAGTATGGCAGAAAACTTAATAGGCTTTGGTCAAAGGTTTTTTTCTCAATGTTGCTGATTCGGGTGAGGTTTGAAAACCTTGATCTCATCAAGGGGCATCGCCAATACGTGGTAGTTTCTAATCATTTTTCTTACTTAGACATACCTGTGCTGGGGTTAATTCCATATGACCTGGTGTTTGTGGGGAAATCCTCCCTTGGAAAGATGCCCTTGTTTGGGTATATGTTCAGGAACCTGCATATTTCAGTTGACAGAAATAGCCTAAAGAGCAGAGGGGCCTCCATTGCAAAGGCCAAAGAAGCATTGGACGAGGGCAGTAGTGTGGTGATTTTCCCTGAAGGGGGGATTAATTCCACCCATCCTCCGATATTGGCAAGATTTAAAGATGGTGCCTTCAGAATTGCCGTGGATAAACAAATTCCCATCATCCCTATCACATTATCGTATAATCATTTAATTTTGCCCGACGATGGGAGGTTTTTGCTCAGGCACAAAACAGCTAAAGTGGTGGTCCATCCTCCGATAGAGGTTGAGGGACATGAAGCTAAAACCGTGGGCCTATTGAAGGATAAATGCCATCAGGTGATCCAGCAGCAGTTATTGGCGGATAACCCAAGGACTGTGGTGGACTTAAAAGTTGATCCTGTTTAAATCTTTTAACAATTTTGAACCAATTCATTCCCGGAAAAATAAGTTATGAAAGTAGATATAAATACACTAAAGAAAATTGCGCATTTGGCACGATTGGAATTTGATGAGAAGGGTGCTCAACACATGACTAGGGATATGACCCAAATTCTTGATTGGGTGGAAAAACTCAATGAATTGGATACCTCAGGTGTGGAACCCCTCACCACCATGTCCTCTGAGGAAAATATCATGAGAGAAGATGTGGTAGGGACACATTTGGATCATGAAAAAGGGCTCAAAAATGCGCCCAAAAGGGACTCTGATTACTTCAGGGTGCCCAAGGTTTTG
>PXCO01000360.1 GCA_003565295.1 Cyclobacteriaceae bacterium | reverse complement strand
CAATCTTTGTTTTTGCAAAAAATTTCATTTTCGTTCTCCCGGCATTTTAATCAAATACCTTTGTTTCGGGCTCAAAAGCAAACCAAGCAAACCAAAAGACGTCAAAGGTGTTCACGTGATTTTCCTGGCTGTCAAAGACCCTGACTGTATCAAGGGCATTGAAATCAATGGAGAACTTTTAAAAGCGGTCTGGAAATCGTACAGTTTGGCAAGCTTATCGGGTAATAGACTTTTAGCACACCTAACATAACATTGTGAGGTTTGAAAAGGTCAATAGATTCAACAAAAATGGCATGCGATTATCATTGCTAACTCGTATGCTTTTTTGGGTTCAAGTTTCGCCCCTAAAAAGGAACCGGCTAATAAAATATGAAGCTTGCAGTGATGAATCTGAAAATAGTGCTAATAGTTCTCTGCGCATCCTCTTTGATAATTTGGAATACGAAGGATAAAAACATTATTTGAGTTAGTTTGTCTTTAATGACCACATAGTTCACCCAAAGGATAGGACATGCCTGGATTTTGGGAGCTATGATTGGCCAAAAAGGAGCAACCTTACCAGTCCCAACAGGGGGGGGAAGTCAGACTAGAGTTTTGTTTTAGAAGACGTTTGGATGACTTGGAGGTGATGCGAAAGAAAAAAGCATATCAGCATAGGGAGATGTTCACTGGAAGGGCCGTACCGTTGTGAATATTGTAAGGTTATTTGCGCCCTGAAACCCATGGAATTTGGCACACTCTACACTCATTGCAGATCATCCGCAATAAGAAAACCGCTTTAAAATGATGTCACCACCAAGACGGTGTTAGTTCGTTTTATTGGAAAGCAGTTGAGTAAAAAAATAAGGAGGATTACTTACTTATGAAGATGACAAACAAAAGGCTATTATGTGCCCTGGCTTTAGCTATTTCCTTTATGTTGCTGTCAACTGTTGCAGTTGCCGGCAGCAGTAACGGATTCCACCGGGGAGTCGTACTTACTGTTGACGGAGTAGATTATTATCTTGCGGGAGCACCCGACGGGCCGGACGGAGCAATAGACGTTCCAGGACATGAATGGGTGGTCACAGGTCGTAACAGAATCGTAGGCAAACACTACAATACAGGGCCGTTTGGTGCCCCACAATGGTGGTCATCCGACGCCCCTGACGGAGAACTGTTGTATATTGTACACGGTATTATCGATGAATGGACGATGGAAAAAGCGATGCGATATTACGCTAGAGGCTATGTCCATTACCATGAACTGGTTGCCGTATATGATGGTGACCTTCACCCATCTAAGGTAGTTTGGCTTAAGCATACCGCCCGGACAAGCTTTACCCTGGACGGCGGGCCAATGCCTGAAATGGTAGGACATTATGTAACACCCGGCATTGATTACGAGTTCATGCCAAATTGGAGCAGGCCCTACCCAGGCGAAGACCACCACCATTAAGGCAAAAAATCAAACACTTATACTTCAGTAAATGTCCCGGTTATCCGTACCGGTCCATAACGATTGAAACAGCAGGCACAGAAAATGCCGGCTGTTTCAATATGTAACCAATTACTCTCATTTCAAGTTGTTTTACATAAACAAACAAATAAGTTTACTGTTCATTCCTTCATAGAAATGATATTCCATCTCAAATAGCAGTACCGTCTCGTGGAATGGGTGTACTTTTAAAAGGAATCGTCGGAGAAACCATGAAAACGCCATCTTTTATATCCGGTGCCCTGGCAGTTACCGGAACGGCGTTGATTGTTATTGAGCGGTTCCGTACGTATGGCCGCCGTACAGAGAAAGATATGACCTTTGTGGATGCTTTTATTGTAGGGTTTGGCCAAACGGTAGCTGTATTGCCAGGGATTTCCCGATCCGGCTCCACATTGGTAGCGGCTTTATGGGTTGGCCTGGACCGGGATACTGCCGTACGGTACTCTTTTTTATTGGTGATCCCTGTTATTTTGGGCTCAAGTGTGTTAGCGGTGGGAGAAGCTTCAGGCGCTATATGGTCTGCCATTGGTATTCGCCCTTTAATTGTTTCCTTTATTGCATCCTTTGTTTTTTCTTGGGTTGGCATTGTTTGGTTGATAGACTTTCTGAAGCGGGGACGGCTGTTGTACTTTGCCGCCTACTGTTATGTGGTGGCTTTTCTAGTATTTCGTTTTGTGCAAGAGATATCTCCGGCAGCATAGAATTCTAAAACAGCTCGGTATTTTGAACCTGCTAGGCTCATCTTTGAAAATCCGGCTGTACGAAAATAACCTTTATGAAGAATGGGGACTTTTGCATTATAAAATCAGTACATTTCTGATAGATTTATATTATCTCAAGTGGTAACATTTAATTAGTAACAGGAGGGATTTTATATGGGGAAAAAACCGGTCATTCAAACTACGAATAAAGGCCCTTATGTGCTTAGTGGACTGGATAAACTTACCGAGGCCAACAGCAACAGTTTCAAGTTGGATGATCCTACCATTGCCCTGTGCCGTTGCGGGAAGTCCCGGACCAAGCCCTTGTGCGATGGGACCCATGGAAAAATCCAGGTAAGTGACGAAAAAAGCCAGGACCGGGTGCAAAGAAAGCTGGAAAGCTACCAGGGAAAGGAAATCACCATCCACGATGACCGGGGCATCTGTTCCCATGCCGGTTTTTGTACCGACGGACTGCCCAGGGTATTTAGAATGGGAGTGGAACCCTGGATTGACCCGGACGGGGAAGAGAAGGAGAAGATTATTGAAACCATCAGGAAATGTCCTTCGGGGGCCTTAACCTATTCCATCGATGGGGTGAAATACCATGCCTTCTCCGACGGGGTTCAGATCGTTGTAACGGAGGACGGCCCCTATGCCGTTAAGGGTAATATAAACCTGGAGGATGAGGATACCCCTCAGACCCAAGACCACTATACCTTGTGCCGCTGCGGCCATTCCAAGAACAAGCCTTTTTGCTCCGGGCAGCACTGGTACGAGAAGTTTTCCGATGACGGGAAGGTGAAACAACCAGACCCTGACTCTTTGGACAGAGATCCCTTCGATAACAAGGTTGAGGCCATTCAAAAGTTGGCCCGGACGGGCAAAAGCGAGAATTCGGCCATGCGTACCCTGGAGACCTTTCCGGATTTCAAAACCCTAATTTTCAAAGGGGGCCAGCTTTCCAGAATGCCCCTGAATGAAGACGAGGAAGTGAACCTGAAAACGGTTATCGGGAAAAAGAGCAGGAAACCCCTGGAACTTGATATTCCGTTCTATGTTTCCCACATGTCTTTCGGCGCCCTGTCGAGGGAGGCCAAGGTGGCCCTGGCCAAGGGAAGCGCCCTGGTGGGCACGGCGGTGGGTTCCGGTGAAGGGGGTATGCTGCCCGAATCCAGAAAGGCGGCGAAAAAATATATTTACGAGCTGGGTACGGCTAAATTCTCCCATGATGAGGAAAGCATGAAGCAGGCCGATGCGGTGGAGATAAAGATTGGCCAGGGGGTCAAGCCGGGCCTGGGAGGGCATCTGCCCGGGTCGAAGGTGACACCGGAAATAGCCAAAATCCGCAAACTTAAGCCGGGCGAAGACTCCGTTTCCCCGGGAAGGTTTTCAGGGGTTGACAGCATTGAGGACCTGAAGCAACTGGTGGCCAGAATCAGGGAGTTGACGGGAGGAGTACCGGTGGGCATAAAGATGGCGGCAGGCCATATCGAGGAAGACCTGGCCCATGCCTTAATGGCTGATCCCGATTTCATCACCCTGGACTGCCGGGGAGGGGCCACCGGCTCTTCTCCCAAGTTTTTAAAGGATAACGTCGGGGTCCCGGCCATCTTTGCCATCCGGCGTGCCCGCAGGTTCCTGGACAAGATGGGGAGCCAGGTCACCCTGTGTGTGACAGGGGGCTTTAGAGACAGTTCCGATATCGCCAAAGGCCTGGCCCTGGGGGCCGATGCCGTCGCTCTGGCCACGGCTTCCATGATCGCCATTGGCTGCCTCCAGTCCAGGGTTTGCCACACCGGCACTTGCCCCGCTGGGATTGCCACCCAGGACGAGGGTTTAAGAAAACTGTTCAATGAAGGAAAAGCCTTGGGTATGTTTAAGAATTTCTATCAAGGCACAGCCTGGGAGTTGAAAATCTTTGCCCGGTCCAACGGCAGAAGGGATATCCACAGTCTGGGCGTCTCCGACTTGATGACCACCAGCAATGAGGTTTCTTTGAATACAGACATAGAACATGCTTGATCCTATGTTTTGATGGTACAGCAGCATATGATCATTACCAAAAAAATCCTCCGGTAAAAATCCTCCGGTAACGGAAGCGGAGGAAGATGAGTTTGCAATTAAGGGGACACCATACTTATTTTCATATTATGAAAGGCACTGTGGTCGTTTTACTTTCTCCGTACATGTGTTTTCGCATTGTGAAATTAAGTATGGTGTCCCTGTAACTCTCTAGAAACATAAAATTACTACCATTATAAATTGAATGAATATTGCGAAAAAAATGCTAATAGTATTCTGCGCACTCTCTTTGATAATATGTACATGCAGTACAAAAATGGCTGCTGGGTCTTTTTACAGCTACCGGTGGTGAATTAGTACACATTCTATTGGTAGTTGCGCTGATTGTGATTGTAGTACAGTTGCTTCAAGGAGCAAGTAAATGTAAGGAGGAGGAATAAGGTTATGTTAAAAGATTATTTGCAAAAAGTTAAGGACGACAAGAAGAAGCAGGAGCAAAAAGAGGCTGCGGCTAAGGTGGCT
>PXCO01000234.1 GCA_003565295.1 Cyclobacteriaceae bacterium | reverse complement strand
GACCTTGACTATTCCCTGCCTTCAACAAATGCTTTTGACAGGGTGATCGACCATGACACACCTTGGCGATCAGGTAATGATATGGGTGGTCTTTCTGTCAACGTTGATGCAGAAATCGGGAATGGCACCCTAACGGCAACTTCCGCTTGGAGATTTTGGAATTGGGACCCCTCCAACGATAGGGACTTCACCGGTTTGCAGGTTCTATCCCTGTCCCAGGCACCTTCCAAACATGAACAATGGTCACAGGAAATCAGGTATGCAGGGGAGATTGGCCAATCCTTGTCCGGGGTGTTGGGGGTCTACTCACTCTGGCAGGATCTAAGGTCCAGTCCCTACCACACCGAAGAATCCGGTGTGCACCAATGGCGTTTTATACAAAACAATCAAAACCCCTTGTGGCAGACACCAGGTTTGTTGGAAGGATATGGCATAAGGACCAGAAACAGTTTGCGTAGCTTTAGCGGGGCGGTTTTTGGTCAATTGGACTGGAAGATCACAGATAAGCTTAATCTGCTCCCGGGGATTCGGTGGAACTATGATGAGAAACAAGTGGATTTCGAAAGGACTACCTATGGAGGCTTGCAAACCAATGACCCTGAATTGTTGGCGCTTCAGCAGATGGTGTATAATGATCAGGCATTTACCGCTGCGGTAGACGAGTCTAATTTCTCTGGGCAGGTTACTTTGGCTTATAGACCCGTTGAACAGGTGAATTCATTTGTTACTTTTTCAAACAGCTTTAAACCAGTAGGAATTAATCTGGGTGGATTACCTAGGGAAAATGGTAGGACTATGGTGGAACTGGCAAGGGTGGAACCCGAGTTGATTAACCATTGGGAGGCCGGAATTAAAACCAGCCCTTCCCAAAACGCTACGTTAAATATAGTTTTACACCATACCGTGATCAGGAACTTTCAGACCTTGGTACAAAGTCCTGATCTATCCGTAAACAGGGGGTACTTGGCCAATGCCGAACGAGTGAGGGTTTCAGGCCTTGAATTGGATTTCAACGTCCGGCTACATAAAAACCTGACAAACTTCGGAGCAATTGCCTACACAGACGGTAGATATATCACGTTTACCAATGCCCCAGTTCCTTTGGAGGAAGTGGGAGGAGAGAGTTTTAAGGATATTTCTGGGAGCAGGCTACCTGGGATTTCCAGATGGGCCGGTTCCTACGGTGCAGAATGGTCAAAGGGATTTAGCATTTTCGGGGAAAAAATGACCTTCTTTCTGGCAGGGGAGGGTTTTTTCAGATCCGAATTTTCTTCCAGCCCTTCCCCTTCCCGCTATTTGAATGTTCCCGGATATGCATTGCTCAACCTTAGGTCAGGCTTCAGGGCAGGGGAGGGGATTACCCTCTTTGTTTGGGCAAGAAATCTTCTGGACACTAACTATTATGAGCAACTTATGCCAGCAGCGGGCAATATAGGACACTATGCCGCTACACTTGGAGATCAACGTACCTACGGACTTACCATGAGATACCATTGGAAAAAAAAGGAAGCCTAACCTATTTATCCTAAAGTTCATTACTAAAATGGGAATTCTGACTAGAAATTAGAATCAAGAGGTTCATAAAAAGAAAAAGTGAATTTTCTGTTTAACCTTCAAAACCGATTTTCTTATGGCTGCCATCACAATGGGGCTTCTTTTTGGATGCCCCACATCTGCAAAAGGCAGTAACCTTGCCTTTTTTCCTTTTCTTTGCGTCTTTAAAATCTACTTTTATGTCCCCATACACCATAATAGGACCATTGGCAATAATTTCCACCAAGGGAATTTCCTTTTCAGGCTCTGGGGTTTGTTTTACTTCCTCAATGGGGGCGGCATCATTGAAGTAATAATCCAAAGCTCCGGAAGGGCATATCTTTACCTGATTCACTATTTCGTCGGTGGTGGATCCCTCCATTTTTATCCAGGGTTTTTCACTTGGCTTAAAGACCTCGGGCAGACCTTTGAAGCATTTTTCCGAATGTATGCACTTTGCAGGCTCCCAGGTCACAGTCACCTCACCATTGGTATAGGTCTTTTTACTCATAATGCTCTTAATCTTTAAAGCTAAAAGTTAGGCAATTGATCAGACAATTGACAACTATTTTTCAATCTACTGACATAAATTGTAAAGGAAGCAGCTTTATTTACTCCCAACAGAAGCGACCTAAGGTAAGACTTAGCTACTCTTTAGCGGTTGTGTAGATTTCTTTCGGCCAATAATTTTGGGTTTTGTTTACCATCTACCTTTAGTTTTATTAATTTACTACGATTAAGTCAACAGTATACCACATTACCCTAAATGACCGAACTATGATCTTTGAAGAAAGGCGAAATTTTATCAAGAAACTCTCCTTATTGTCAGCTACCCTTTCCACTGGGCCTTATTGGTCCTATGCCAAGGAGTCTCCCGCAAAGGCCCTGGAGAAAGAGGATCCCTGGTATAAAACCGCAACTAGATGGGGCCAGACCAATATCACCGAAATTGATGTGGATAGGTATGACATTTCTTGGTGGA
The DNA here is from genome assembly GCA_003565295.1 of Cyclobacteriaceae bacterium. Lineage (GTDB taxonomy): Bacteria > Bacteroidota > Bacteroidia > Cytophagales > Cyclobacteriaceae > Pleomorphovibrio. Next base: position 2,266 of record PXCO01000234.1, on the reverse strand, counting down.
GAGCATATTGGAAGAAAACCAAGATAGATGGCGTAATCGTCAATGCGGGAGGGATCGTATCCTATTATCCCAGCAAGGTTCCCTTCCATCGGCCCGCTGAATTTTTGGGTGGAAGGGATCTGTTTGGAGAGCTTTGTGAGGCGGCGCACCAGGACGGATTGGCGGTTTTTGCCCGTATGGATTCCAATCGGGCCCACAGGGAATTCTATGAGGCCCATCCCGACTGGTTTACTATTGACAAAGAGGGAAACCCCTATATGGCCGGTGATCAGTACATTACTTGTGTAAATGGCCCCTATTACGATCGCCACATACCTGCCATCCTGGAGGAAATAATCACGCTATATAGTCCCGAGGGATTTACAGACAACCGCTGGGTGGGGCTCACCAGGGACAAGATTTGTTACTGTACCAATTGCAAGGAAAAGTTCAGGGAGAGAACGGGCTTTGAACTTCCCCTTCAAAAAGACTGGGAGGATAAGGCCTATCAGGAGTGGATCCTTTGGAACTACGCCCGAAGGTTGGAAATATGGGATTTTAATAATCAGGTGACCAAAAAATTCGGGGGCCCCGATTGCATCTGGTCCGGAATGAACAGTGGATCGCTCAGGGAGCAGTGTGAGACCTTCAGGGATTACAGGGAAATAGGGGCAAGAGCTGATATTTTGATGTTGGATTATCAGACCCGGGATGTCAAATCCGGATTCCAACACAATGGGGAAATAGGTAAACTTATCCATGGGCTAATGGGCTGGGACAAACTGATTCCGGAAAGCATGTCCCTTTACCTCAATTTCAATTGGCGCCCCACTTTCCGGCTTTCCAGTCAACCGGCCTTGGAGGCCAGGTCATGGATGTACAGTGGTATTGCGGGAGGTATTCAGCCCTGGTGGCATCATGTATCGGCTTATCATGAAGACAGAAGAATGTATAATACTGCTGCTGAGGTTTTTGATTGGCATAAAGAAAATGAAAACTACCTAATCAATAGGAAGCCAATTGCCAATGTTGGCGTAGTTTGGTCCCAGCGCAATCAGGATTTTTTTGGGAGGGATCATCCCGAAACGATCATTGAGGAGCCCTGGAGGGGGTGTACCCATGCACTGACCAGGGCAAGAATCCCTTATCTCCCGCTTCATGTAGATCAGATTGCAGACCAATTAGAGGATTTTTCGGTGCTTATATTACCTAATTTGGGGATCCTTTCAGAGGAACAAGCTAGTGCAATAAGGGCTTTTGTGGAGAATGGAGGCAGTTTGATGGTCACTGGCTTCTGCGGGCTTTTTGACGAGCGGGGCAAAAGAAGGAAGGACTTTCTGCTGGCTGACTTGATGGGTGTACATGCCACCCCTAAGCACGATTACAAATATGAGGAAAATAGAGCCAAAGCATCCACCAAACACACTTATTTAAGGCTAGTTCCCGAGTTAAGAAGGGAGGTGGACGGTCCGAGCTCTGGTGATGAGCCCGAAATTTCAGGGAAACGACATGAAATATTGGAGGGGTTTAATGAGACAGACATTCTACCCTTTGGGGGAATGTTGGAGCCTGTGGAAATTGAACAGAAAGCCACTGTGTTGATGACATTCGTACCTGAATTCCCCGTTTTCCCCCCAGAAATGGCATGGATGAGAACCCCGGTCACCGATATCCCTGGTTTAGTGGTGAATGAGACACCACAAGGCGGAAAAGTGGTCACCTTTCTGGCGGATATTGACCGAAGGTTTAGCAGGGACAATATTCCCGATCATGGGGCACTTTTGGAAAACGTGATCCGGTGGTCTGCAGGGGATACCCTACCGATGACCGTGGAAGGCCCTGGCTTGATAGAATGTCATTTATATAGCCAAAACAACCTTTTGATCCTTCACTTAATCAACCTTTCGAATGCTGCTACCTGGCGTCACCCGGTGGAAGAGCGCATGCCTATTGGTCCAATCAAGATAAAAATCAAGGTGCCTGGAATGGCTGCTTACACAAAAGCCAGTTTAAAAGTGGCCAATCGCCCTGTAAAGTTAACTGCCAAAAATGACACCCTGGAATTGGAGATAGAATCTATTTCCTCCCATGAAATGCTGGTGATATCTTAATGAGAATACTGGTAAAACCAAGAGTAGGTATGGAATTGGTTTTTGAAGCAGGAGCTATTTGGCCATTACAAATGGCCTTTTCAATGTTTTTTATCTTGAACAATGATCACCGATAAAGGGGTGTAGTGGCATACTACACCCAGTCGAGGTTTAATCAAGAGGAGGTATGGAATTGG
>PXCO01000119.1 GCA_003565295.1 Cyclobacteriaceae bacterium | reverse complement strand
TTGCATACCGGCAAACGCATGAGATAACAACGGATACCCTGATTGCCAAGGAATGAAGCGAACTGGTTAATGAGAACCGCACGATGATAGTTGTACGATGACGAAAGCCCTTCCCCGGTCTTCATCCATGCCTGTGAAAGTTCCTGCGTGATGCCTAACCGGGTTTCGCCACGCTCGACGGTAAAACGGTCAAAAACAGAGAGTATAGCTTCTTCAGTTTCCTGTTTAAATCCTAACTGTCTTTTGTAATCAATGTATTGTTCGAGATACTGTGCATAGATTCCGATGAAATGGTTACGCATAAAAGTACCCTCCTTTCTGGTCATAAAAATCATCGGGGACAGGGGGAATATCAAGCATACACTGCTTCATGGATGCCAGGTCGATCCGTAGATAAAATTTTGTGGAACGGGAGTTTTCGTGACCAAGCACTTCTGTGATAACCGGCATTGCAGTGCTCTGTTCCAGAAGTAAGCTGGCAAGGCTGTGGCGAAGTGCGTGCGGTCCGTGATGTCTGTTCCCGATAATGACCCCGGACGCCAGAAAAACACGCCTGACCGCACAGGGAATCCCACTGCCGTACATCCGCCCGAAAGGTGAATGGCCGGTCAGAAACACAAAGGGTTCACCGGAGACCGGCCTGCCATACTTCAGGTATTCGATGATTGCTTCACCAACTTCTGCGAGCAGGGGCAATTCCAATTCCCTGGCCGTTTTATATTGGCAAAGCGAGAACGTACTTTTTTCCCAAAGGAGGTTCTCAAACTTAAGTCCCGCAATGTCGGATGCTCTCAGGCCAAGCCGGGCGGCAAGGAGTACAATTGCAACATCCCGTTTTCCGCAAGGTCTGCTACGGTCGATCGTGCCGATCACCCGTTGGATTTCCTCGGGTTTAAAGACAGAAGGTATCTTGGCTTGTTTTCTGTAGTTGTCCTTCGGTACGCAAAGCGACGTATCCACTTCCAGTATCCCTTGTTCAAAAAGATACTTCAGAAAGGTCCTTATCGCTGTCAATGTCATGTGGGCCACTGTTGGAAAGCGCTCATCCAAAGTCTTAAGATAATCCAGTATAACAGATTGATGCACTTCACTCATAGAGGTCAGACCTTTTCCCTTCAGGTGAAAAAGGAACCGGCTCAGGTAATGTTCCCGTTCCCGGATTGTTGACGTCTTTAACCTGAGGGAAGCCAGATGAGCAGTAAACTGGCACACCTGATCGCCAATCACTCCGTCCAGGATGATCCGTTCCTTACGACCGGCCAAGGTACCCGTGTCATAAAACTCACAGAGCACATTGACGATTTTTACAATATCCTTGCTCCCTTTCGGCAATTTAGCATAGGCAGACTCGCCAAACTGGCCGGATAGATATTGTCTGCCAATTTCGGAGGTAAACTCAGTGATACCCTTAGCCAACAACTGCCGCTGCATTCGCCGCCAATACTTACGGTACCAGATAATGGTCAGGTCGGCCCTCATCAGTTTGCTCCTCAATACTTCGCCTGCGTCAAAAATGAGTTGATCGAAAGCGGTTTGCATTTTTCTCATAATACGTTGCTTTAATAATTGCGGAATTGCAATCATTAAAAACCAACGTTTATTATTATGTAAAGTACTGATTCACAAAGAATAACTGGAAGAGGATTTTTACCGATTACTTTACATAATCTTTTACTATGCATAACCGAGGGCGATTGGCCTTATGGCGTTTTCTAGCAGGTTGTTGTCAACCTGAAGCTGGCCGTGGAGGGTGTACAGCTACATGCTGTCCATCAGCGGGAGTGCGTAGGCGATAGCCTTTCCCATCGGGGAGGAAGGGAGCACTTTGGGATACTCCCGGAGCATCCATTCGTGAAGCTCCTTGAGGACGGGGGTGGATTCGGCAACCCGCTTTTCGACTATGAGGTTTTCGGACAGTGGCGGTTCGGCTTCCCTGATCTATCTGTTTTTCCACCGCATGGGTGGGCGTTCGCTTACACCTGAATGAATGGGATTCTCTTTTCTTTTCGCCATTTGGATAGTGTCGGACGAGTAATACCGAGCTTCGCCATTAGCTGGTCGGTGTCCAGGATGGTCTTTTGCTGATTTTCTTTGTTTGATACCTCTGGATGTTTGATATCTAGAAGAAGTCCTTCAATGTTTGCCAACCTGGCATCAAGGACTGCGAAGGGGTTTTTGAATACTCCTATCTGCTTTTGTTTAATGTTGCAGAAAGATAATTCAGTTTGGAAGTGTAAAACCGGTTCGAACCGGTTCCAAAAAATCATTCCTCTATAATTAATTTTGATTCCAGAGTTTTCATTTCATCAATGGCTTTTCCTTTTTTTCATTTGGAAGTCTTTCAATAGCCCATTGATATTCCGCTATTCTGTTAATTTTTGTGTTTGGGATTCGAGTTCCTTACAATTCCCGTTTCTTCTAATTTTATTTGTGAAGACTGAGAAAACCTTACCTAATTTATTACCATTTTGATAGTTGTAATCCTTTGCTATTTGATGGAAATCATGGTTGTAAGGTTGTTCATTTCTGAAATAAAGTAAAAGTGCGAGGTTTTCAATTGAAGCACCATCTTTGTATTTTTTCTTTCTCGAACCAGAAAAAATTTTATTGGCAGCTTCAGTCTGTTTTGAATTAACCCAATCCAAAAGCAGATTTAACTCATAAATTAGCAAGTACTTTGAACCGTCCGGATATTTAGTCCCAAAAATATCATGATCAAGATCTGCATGATGGTAGCTTTCAAGGTGATGAAACGGAATACTAAAATAATCGATCTTGTTTAAATTTATCCCTGAAACATATTGAATCTCTATGTACTTGATACTTTTAACAGCATGATCGAATTCACCATTGTTTACTAAATCATTGATATGATATTTTATTTCATCCATCCTAAAATTAAAAGGGTGTTCACCTAAGTCTTCCATCATCTTTTGCAAAAAAATTGTTTGATTACCAATATTTTATAAATACAATAGTAGTTTTTCTAAGGAATCAAACTGCCTTCATGATGGCTTTTTTACCCCAAACCCGTTCCATTTTTTGACGCAACCCCCGTATTCTCAGTTCGTTTCCCGGTCGAAGAAAAAGTAGTTCACATAGGTAGGTGGTACATTTCCGACTGGATGTAATTTGCAATCATATCTTCTTAATCCAATCCTATTTTATATCTACGGCAAAAAGTCAGCTCGACAAACTGACCAAAGATTAGATCATCGGGCTACTGAAAAAGACTGGATTAAAGTAAATCCTTCTAAGAGAGATTACTTAATAAAAGAAAACTTTGCGAACTGTTAATACGAACCGCATTCCCATTGCACACCTAATAGCAAAAGATGTGGCCATAGAAGTTTCTGTTTTTCGCTTTTCAACGGAATCAAGCCTGGTTTTGATAAAACCCTTTTCATTTTTATCCGAGTAATTTATCGCATATCTCTTAACAAATTCATCGAAAGAAAAATGTTCAAACTCTGGGATCCATCCATATTGTGACTTGCTATTGCTTTGTGAATTGTCAAAATAGAACTTGCCTGACTTGCCGTTTAAACTGTAGTGGAACATACCCGGCATCCCATCCACTAACCCTACCCTGTGGCTCTCTATGTAATTGCCCGATAAGATGGGTTGCCTGATTAAAGAAAACACACTATATAAGTATAGCTTTCCTGGACGTCCGAAAAAATTCAAAAATTATGATGACGGTTTGGCAATTTCCGATTGGCAATTGGGCATCTTCATAAGCTTGACTCAAGAGTTCTTCCGGAACAAAAACCTTCCAATCCACTTGCTTCATTACATCGATCAACAGAGGGACATTTATCCCTTATTTTCAGTTGGTCATTAATCATTTGGTTCCATGTAGTGTTCATACCCATCTATTAACTGTCCCAGTTTAAGTGGGGAAAATAGGGCTATTATTGCTCGTGCTTGGCTTTTTTACCTGCCGCCCAATCTTTAAGATTTTGAATGGTCGTCTCCATATTTTCTTTTATTGCTTCACGGGTAAGAAATGCCTGATGAGCAGTAATCAATACATTTTTGAACCCCATAAGGCGGATAAACAAATCATCCTGAATAGTATCATTTCTATGATCCTCAAAAAAAAGTCCTTTTTCATGTTCGTAAACATCCATTCCCAAATACCCGAGCTTTCCTTCCTTGAGCCCATTTATCAAGTCTTCTGTATTGCAGATGGCTCCCCTAGCCGTATTGATCAGCATTACCCCTTTCTTCATCCAGCTAATTTTTTCCTTATCAATAAGGTGCTTGGTCTCCTTGGTGAGCGGACTGTGGATGGAAATGATATCCGATTTTTTACAAACATCTTCAATGCTGGTATATTTTACCTGGTATTTATCTATCAATTCCTTATTTTCTTTCAGGTCATAAATCAGAATTTTACAGCCAAATCCAGATAAAATTTTCACACTTACTTCTCCGATTTCACCTGCGCCAAGCAGTCCGACCGTTTTTCCATTCATGTCAAACCCAACAAGGCCATCCAATTCAAAATCATGTTGCCTGACTTTTTGGTTGGCCAAATTCAACCGGCGGTTGAGTGATAGCATCAGTGCCACGCTGTGTTCGGCTACACTATGTGGAGAATAATGCGGCACGTTGGCTACTTTAATATCCAGTTCTTTGGCTTTTTCCAAGTCAATATGGTCCAAACCCATGGACCTAGTGGCTATAAATTTTATTCCTAATTCATGCAGTTTCTCCAAAACCCCAGCCTTGACCAAATCATTGGCAAAAACAACAATGGCATCACTACCTTCTGCCAGGGAAATGGACGCTTCCGTAAGAGGTTCCTTATGGAGATGAAATGTAATATCTCCTTTTTCACCGTCGGGGTCAAAATAGGGTTTTTCATAAGGAGATATGCTGTATACGGTAGCCTTCATATTTAACTTAATTTTTCTTGAATCTTAAATATTTGTACAATTCTCCAGCCACAATGATGGCTACGGAAGCAGTGGTAATCAACAAAATGTCTACCCAGGGCAAATTTTCAAATCCCATCAGGTTCCTTAAGAAAGGGACTTTTATAACCAATAACTGGAGAACCACTGCACCCAAAATCGCATAATTTATCCATCGGTTGGTAAACAACCCTATTTCTAAAACAGATAACCGGAGGGAACGCAAATTGAATACATTGAAAGTCTTTGTCATTGAGACGGCGATAAATGTAGCGGTTCTGGCCAGTCGCTCCCCTTCAGGGAGGTAATATTGAAAAGTAAGGAGTGCCATCACCACCATTACCGCTGAAGCCAATAACAGGAAGGGGACAATATTCCACTTTAGAATTTTTTCGCTCTTTTTTACCGGGGCTTGTTTCATGATATCCCCATGTCCGGGCTCGGTGGCCAATGCCACATCCACGATCCCTGCCGTAACTAAATTGACATAGAGCACCTGAACAGCGGTTAACAACAAAGGAAACCCCATGGCCATGCTGATGATAAAAGCCAAACCAAAAGCAAAGTTGGTAGCTAAAAGAAAATAACTTGTGATCCGAACATTGTTAAAGACAATCCTACCTTCCCGAATGGCACTGACAATGCTCTTAAAGTTGTCATCCTGCAAAACGATCTCTGAAGCATCCCTGGCAACATCGGTGCCCTTTATACCCATGGAGATTCCCACATCTGCGCGTTTTAGCGCAGGAGCATCATTGACGCCATCTCCGGTCATGGCTATCAACGTATCCTTTGCCTGGAGCCTCTCTGCAATCCTGAGCTTGGTATCGGGGTTCATCCTGGCAAAAACATTTACCTTTTTCAGGTATTCGTCAAACTTTTCATCCTCCACATCCAGTTCTTGTGTCGTCAAAGTGGAATCCTCGGTTTCATCATCTAATATACCCACTTCCCTGGCGATGGCAGCAGCTGTTATTTTATGATCTCCTGTTACCATAATTACCCTAATACCTGCTGTTTTGCATTCTTGAATGGACTCCCGAACGCCCTCTCTGGGAGGATCAATGATGCCTGTTATCCCAACCCAAGTCAAATTCTCCACATCTTCTGCGACTACCTCCTCTTTGCCTTCGGATTTCTTATAACCCAATGCAAGTACCCGCATGGCATCTTTGGCATAAACATCCATTTTATCCTGGATTTCCTTTTTCTTATCATCACCCAGCTCTTTGGTGCCATCGGGAGTAAGGTACTCGGAGCTCATTTCCAATAAACGTTCTGGTGCACCTATTACAAATATTTCTGGGCCATCCTCCGTATCCACCAGGGAAGCCCTGAATTTCTTTTCTGAATTAAATGCCAGATCGTCCAATATTTTGTATTGATCAAAAGGGGATAAAGATTTGATATTTGCCTTAGTACCTACCACCAACATGGCCACTTCATTGGGATCACCTTGGGCCTGGTCACTTTTTTCGCTTTCTGATTCCTCCCCATCCTCCTTTTCATCTTGGCCATTCTTATCCTCCCCTTTATCTTCTTTTAGCTTTGCATCATTACAATAAGCCGCTATGGCCAACAGCTTTCGTTCAACCGGGCTGTTCTCAAGATCCAAATCTTCGTCGTTGACCTTAAAATCTCCCTTGGATTGATAACCTGTTCCGGAAACACTTACTTCATTTCCACTACCGGAAAATAAACGCTTGACGACAAGGATACTTTGGGTCAAGGTACCGGTTTTATCGGAAAGGATAGTGGACACGGATCCCATCATTTCCGTAGCAGTAAATTCACGGATAATGACATTCTGTTTGGCCATCCTGGTAGCCCCAATGGCCAAGACAATGGAAATTACGGCTGGCAAACCTTCAGGAATAATGGCCACCAAAACGGCAATGGTTACCAATAAGGTCTCCTGAAAATCATATCCCCTAAACCAATATCCCAAAGAGAAGACAACGGCAGACGTAAAGATGGCTATACCTGCCATTTGTTTGCCCAATAAATTTGTTTTCTCACGAAAGTTGGAATCCTGTATTTCCATTTGCCCCATGGATCGGGCAATTTTACCGATTTCAGTATGTGTTCCAGTGGCGGTGACCACAGCCTTTCCTCTCCCATTCACCACGTTGGTACTTTTCCACACCATATTGATCCTATCGCCAATAGATGCATCTTCTTCCGTGACTGCTGTGTCTTTTTCTATCGGCATGGATTCTCCTGTCAATGAAGCTTCAGCTGTCCTCAGCTCTTTCACTTCCAGCAGTCGGCCATCGGCAGGAATGGTATTCCCCTCTTTTAAAATCATCAGATCCCCTGGAACCACTTCTTCAGCGTGAATTTTCTTTTCCTCTTCATCCCGGATGACAAAGGCATATTTTTGTTCGAGGGTTTTAATTGCCTGAACAGCCTTCTCCGCTTTATATTCCTGGGTGAAACCCATTATGGCGTTAAACAGGATAACCGCCAAAATAATATATGCGTCAGCCATTTGGTCCGCCCAAACTGCGATCCCTGCTGCAATAAAAAGTATGAGGATGAGAAAATCCTTGAATTGTTTAATGAATAGTAAAAAAATATTCGTACCCCCTTTATCCGGTAATTTATTTTTACCAAATTCTTCTAGGCGTTGCTTTGCCTCTTCTGAAGAGAGCCCCTTCTCTTCCGAATTCACCTTTTTGATGACTTCGTCTTTTTCTAAGCTATGATAAGTATGGTTTTGATCGATTTCCATCAGGCTGATCTATAATTTCAAAGTTCTTTGCAAATCAATTATTTTCAGCATCTAAAATATTTTTTATTCCTTTGGCCACCGCATCAGGATTGAATGAAATACTGTCAATTCCGTTTTCAACCAGAAATTTTGCAAACTCGGGAAAATCACTGGGAGCCTGACCACAAAGCCCGATTTTCTTTCCTTTCTTTTTGGCTTTTTCAATGGCCATACTGATCATCTGTTTTGAAACAGCGTTTTGCTCATCAAACAAATGGCTCACAAGTGAAGAATCCCTGTCGAGTCCTAGGGTAAGCTGGGTAAGGTCATTCGAACCGATTGAAAAGCCGTCAAAAATGGCTGCATATTCTTCGGCTTGAATAACATTTGCGGGTATTTCACACATCACATAGATTTCCAGACCATTCCATCCCTGCTTTAAACCAAAATCTCCCATCAAGTTGACAACTTTTTCCCCTTCTTCCAATGTCCTGCAAAAGGGCACCATCAACTTTACATTCGTCAAGCCCATATCATCCCTTACCACTTTCATGGCTTCGCACTCCATACCAAAGGCTTCCCTGTACTCTTCACTATAGTACCTGGAGGCACCCCTGAAACCCAGCATGGGGTTCTCTTCATCCGGTTCAAATTCGGTACCGCCGATTAAATTGGCATATTCATTGGATTTGAAGTCGCTCATCCTAACAATTACCTCCCTTGGATAAAATGCCGCAGCTATTGTAGCTACTCCTTCCGCCAATTTATCCACAAAAAACATGCGTTTTTCGGAATAGGTGCTGGTCAGCGCTTCAATTTTCTTTTTGGCCTGCTTGTCTTTGATCTCGCTAAAATGCAAAAGTGCCAGGGGATGGATTTGTATGGTATTGTTAATGATAAATTCCAATCGCATGAGTCCTACCCCCTTTACAGGGTAATCGCTATAACTGAAGGCAAGGTCCGGATCTCCTAAAATCAACATCACCTCAGTACTTGGTTCTGCATATTCTTGAAAATCAACCTCCTCCTCTTCCCATTCAATAAATCCTTCATAAACCTTGCCTGTATTCCCTTCTGCACTCGAGACGGTAATTTCCTGACCATCTTTGATGGTATCAGTAGCATTTTCAGTACCCACCACTGCTACGGCACCCAATTCCCTGGCGACAATGGCTGCATGGCTGGTACGGCCCCCACTGTTGGTAACGATGGCAGAAGCTTTTTCCATCACATTATCCCAATCCGGATTGGTGATGTTGGTTACCAATACATCTCCCTCCTGAAGTTTATCTGATTCTTCGGGGGAATGGAGGATCCGACTCACCCCTTTGGTCACCTTTTCCCCTATGGCTGTTCCGGTGCTGAGTACCTTCCCCTCACCTTTCAGCCTATATTCTTTGATTTTTGTTTTTTCCTTCCCAGAATGGACGGTTTCAGGTCTTGCCTGAACGATAAACAACTCCCCGCTTTCGCCATCTTTCGCCCATTCAATGTCCATGGCCCTCTCGTAGTGATTTTCAATCTCCAATGACCAAATCGCCAATTTGGTGACCTCCTCATCTGTAAGGACAAATTTTTTCCTGTCTTTTATTGGAGTTTTACGGTTAACCGTTGTGCCCCCCTTGCCGCTTTTAGCATAAACCATGGTTTTTTCTTTGCTACCCAACTTTTTGGAAATAATGGCACGCATGCCCTTTTTCAATGCCGGTTTGAACACCAGGAATTCATCCGCGTTAACCGCTCCCTGGACCACATTGTCTCCTAGGCCCCAACCACCGGTAAGAAAGATCACTTTTTCATACCCTGTATCGGGCAAAATGGTAAAACCGACACCGGCAGCAGCCTTATCTGCGCGAACCATCTTTTGTACGCCTGCAGATAAAGCCACTTTAAGATGACCAAAACCATTATGTTCCCTGTAACGAATGGCCCTATCCGTAAATAAAGAAGCATAACATTTCTTGCAGGCCTCAAGGGTGCTTTCCGCTCCCTCAATATTCAGAAATGAATCATGCTGCCCGGCAAAGGATGCCTCCGGAAGATCTTCTGCTGTGGCACTGCTTCTCACCGCAACACTTGTCAGGCTTTCTTCATTTTCTTCGAGCTGATGATAGGCTTCTTTGATGCTTTTTTCCAAATCTTCTGGAAACGTTCCATCTAAAATTAAACTTCGAATCTTTTCACCTATGGATTTGAGGTTTTTAAATTTTTTTTTATCCAGTTTATCCAAGGTGTCAGCCACCTTTTCCCTAAGGCCATTATGGTCCAAAAAATACCAATAAGCCTCAGATGTAGTCGCAAATCCAGATGGTATACGGATGCCTTTTGGACCCAATTGACTTATCATCTCACCAAGGGAAGCATTTTTTCCACCCACTTCTGCCGTATCCTTATTTTTTAAATCCTTAAAAAACCGTATGTACTTAATTCTATTTTCCATCTTGTAAACATTTTAAATTCTTTACCCCTTGGCTCAAGAAAAAGTGATGATCTCAATCAAAAAAGGCACAGAAACAAACAAAATACCATAAACAGATCGCCTGCAAACGGTCTTTTGATAATGGCTAATGATCTCCCAGTTTTTAATTATTAATCAATACATGTGCATTGAGATTATTCACATTTCCTGAAGGAGGACTGCTGTATCCTCTTGCCACGATAGTGTAAACACCCCCTGATCTAAGACCCACATCCGGAATGGACAGCACTTCTTCTCCACTGCCAGTCAAATTGACCTGGAAAGACTGAACACCACTTTCGACAATGGTAAATAGAGTGGCATCCAAATAAGCATTTCCCTGAGCCAAAGCCGTGGTTTCATCTCCTACCGATCTAATCAAATCCAATTCCTGGGAATCTGGAGAAAGGTGGATAAAACGTACGGCAGCTTCTCCTAAGGATAGCGCAACTTCTTCATCCTCTACCAACAACGCTTGAATATCAGTATATTCATTCACGTAAAATAAGGAATAGGCGGCTGCGGTTTCAAAGAAAAATGTGGTATCCAGCACCACATTAGATGCATTTGCCGGTCTTACACGCATGGTTCTTTCTCCAGCATAAAAATTGAGATAATTGGTATATTCTGCATACCTAAGGGGAAAATAATTGATCCGCCCTTGTTCCATTATCACGTCAAGTGGGGGCGCATCAGGGGAGGCGTGGTACAGGCCTACATAGGATATATCAGGAAAGGTTGGAGCATCGTCATCCCCTACATCACAACCAGAAATTACACCAACTATAAACCCTAATCCAATAATGATAGCTGCTGCGAAGGAATGGTTTTCTCCATTTATTCCTTTTTTGACATTTTCTACAACCATAATATCAACCTAATTTAGTCTTTAAGATTAATTTAACATGGTCTATAAGTGCCTCAATTTTTATGCCTAAGTCCCTATTGCCTTAAGGGTATCAATCTCGTAATTTTTTGGTTTGAAAGCTTTCCGGAATTACTTTATGTCCAATTTGAAACATGGACAAACCCCATCGGGGGGATTTCCTAAAACATCATTAATTAAAAGGTTGTTTTTAATGAAAAAAGGTGATTTGAAGTCGGCTGAATCCTTTTGAATCCTTTTTTGATTGGTAAGTTCTTTCACTTCTGCCCTAGCCGTCATATACTAGGTAGCGGGATCCTTTGGTTTTTTTCTTCTCAAAGTCCCATAAAAAATCCATCAATCTTTTGGCCATATTTTTATGGTGTCCCATTTTTGGTCACAACATGGCCAGGTTTTTGAATGTTGTATCAATAACGCATTAACCGGAAAAATCAGAACTGTTTTTTCATGTTGGTTTTCTAAGGAATATAACCAAATTAAAAACTAAATTATTATGGATATAACTAAAAAAGCTAAAGAAGAATTAGATGATCGTCTTAATAAAATTGAAGAATTTATAGCCAAGAAAGGTCTGGGTTCCAATTATTTGCAAAAAGCTCAAAAAACGCAAAGAGATATCAATTTGGTGCTTGTTTTAGGGGGAATCATCACGATCGCCGGCCTTGCCTTATGGATGAAAGGCAAAGATAATGAAGATTAAATAATAAAACCTATACGCGTTATTCGATAATCAAATCCAAAATTCTACTCATAAATTTACCGAATAAGGATTTGCTTATTGGCGCAGAGAGTGATGGCCAAGGCCACGAAGCCTGTGCGTTTTTTAGGAAATCTTTCTTCAAAAGGTAAATGAAACAAGAACCTCGATATCTCGATATCAAATAGCCTAAGGCCAGCCCAACTCCTATACCGACACCGATTTTAAACAAACCATCAGGCAATAGCCCTCCTTCAAGCCAATTTCTGGAGGCAAGATCGGCTACGGCCACGGCTTATAGCCAAATTGGTGAAAGGAAACGCCAAACCATCATTCAATCCGGCTTCCGAGCTGAGCCCAAACCTCACTTCAGCCTCTCTGCGGCAGCATCTTCAGGCAACAGTTTTCTGACAACGCTGGAAGAAGGCGACGGTTTGGTTCAGCAGCTTTTTACCGACACCGCTTTGGTACATCAGCTGGAATCCACAATTAATAAGATAGAACTCGCGACCCATCAGACTGTGCTGATGATGGAGGACGCTAGGAAAATCACTGAAAACTTGAGAGAGAAACACGGTACAGCAGGCATGATCTTAACCCACTCTCTGATGAGGGAAAGGATGTTTGAAAGTGCCGTAAATATTGAGAAAGGTTTCTCCGATTTTAATCAGATTATGGATGCCATCAAACAGAGCTTTCTTTTCCGTGGATATTTTAGAAGACAGGAGAAAGTAGAACACAGTTATGATTGAGATAATCAGAAATGGTGAAGTTTCATTTTTCAATGGTAAAAACAAATTTTTATCACTGATAAATCCTGAAAATTAACCAATAATAATGGATTTATTTAAAATATTGACTATTGATTGTTAGATCTTAATATAAACCCAAAAACATTACATCTGTGGAAAAGTAGTTAGGGAATTTTTCATCTCACCTTTATGCATTACTGAGGATCATTGCTGTTTTCTGATTTGCCTTGCGCGGCACCCAAAAGCTATTTGGATGGCCAGGAGGAAAAGAACCTGTCGAATTGCTCTCCTTAATGGGCGTAGCCGGAATCGTGGAATTTGTTGGTGGTATATTGATAATGATTGGGTTGGTTGGCAGCAGTGCAGCCTTTATCAGCAGTGGTCAAATGGCAATTGCTTTTTTTAAGGTTCATGTTCCTCGAGATTGGAATCCATTGGTAAATGATGGAGAACTTGCATTGATTTATTGCTTCTTGTTTTTGTTCATCGCTTCTAAGGGGTCAGGAATTTGGAGTGTGGAAGCCAACAGGAATCGTCCCTCACCCACTCCGTAACGATTCGACAAAAAAATGGGGGGGCAATACTGCCCCCTAATTTTTATTCCTTCATTATTTTCCAAGCTTTTTCCAATACCCTTAAAGTAACGCCATTTACTTTTCAAGAGAAAATTCCCTGACCTCTCCCAATTTAAACTCATGGATTTCATCTATCACGCCAATTTTGACCTTATTCCTCCACCCTTCTTCAAATGAAATAGTTAGCTTCTTTTCATCCAGGGAAATAGAAATCCAATGTTTTCGGTAATGCACCTTTATTGATATTTTCTTAAGGGGTTCCAAAATTGGGGGATTGATCCATAGGGCCTTCTCTCTGACTTCAAGTCCAAGGAATCCCCTTTGCACAAGGTCTAGTGATCCTGCCATGGCACCTAAATGTATTCCTTCGGAGGTAGTTCCCCCCTGAATATCTTCAAAATCACTTTTTAAAACGGTCTCAAAATTATCCCAGGATTTTTCTTTATCGTATTTGATTAAAATCCAGGAAAATACCACTCGACTCAAAGTCGAGCCATGGGAAGTTCTGTTACTATAATACTGAATGTTTTTTAGAATCTTTTCCTCAGAAAAATCATACCCGAGGTTTCTGAAAACCGTAAATATCTGTTCTTTGGAAAATAGATAAAACAACATCAGCACATCCGTCTGTTTACTGGCCTTATAGCGGTTAGGGCTGTCTCCTTCGCTTTCCAATACCCTGTCCAGCCTTTGGATATCTCCATATTTCTCCTGATATTCTTCCCACGGAAATTCTTCCAATTTTTCATAGCCCTCAAACTGTGAAACAACGTCATCATCTATAAAGGGTACATACATTTTCTTGCTGATATCCTTCCATAAAGCCAAATCCTCCTCTTTGATATGCAGCTCCCTTAACAATTCCCTTTTTCTGCTCTTTTCTATAAGCTCCAATAGTTGATGGGCTTTTTGCATCACCCATGCTGCCATCACATTGGTATATGCGTTGTTATTTAGTCCTTGCTGATCCGAGTCAGGATAGGAGGTATGGTATTCATCCGGGCCCACCACCCCGTGAATTTCATACCTGTCCCTCTCCTCGTTGAAAGTGGTCATACTCTCCCAAAATTGCGCTATACTCAAAAACATCTCCGCTCCGAAAAATGAAAGAAACTGTTTGTCGTCTGTAGTTAAATAATAGTTCCAAATATTGTAGGCAATAGCTGCATTGATATGACGCTGCAGATGGGTGTTGTCAGGAATCCAATTGCCGGATTTGGGGTTCAGATGCACCACCTGGGTTTCTTCCCTACCGTTGCTCCCACTTTGCCACGGATACATGGCCCCTTTTTTCCCATCCTCTTTTGCCGCAAACCTGGCCTCTTCAATCCTATAATACCGATACATCAACAAGCTACGGGTCAGGTCAGGAAAACGGAGGTTTAAAAAAGGGAAAATGTATAGCTCATCCCAAAAAATATGTCCCCGGTACGCCTCTCCATGAAGGCCCCTTGAAGTAACACCCACATCCATGCCGATGATGTTGTTGGACACTGACTGAAGAACATGGAAGATGTGGAGCCGCAGCAATTGTTGGTTTTTTTCACCATTTATTATCCCGATGTCTGCTCTGTTCCATAGGCTTTTAAACGCATCGGTATGCCGCATGAGTATTTCCTCAAAATCCCCGGCACGTACAATGGCCTTTTTTGCTTCAATTGCAGGTTCACTGATGGCACGGTCACGCGAGGTATATATCCCTACTACTTTTTCCAAGGTATAGGATTCACCTGCCCTGACTTCTATACGCAGTAACTGACCAATATGGCCTTCTCCCTGATAGTTTTCAATAACAGGCTTCAATTCTTCACCCTTCCTGTAAATGGTGGTTCGGGCGGACTGCGCCATCAAGATGCGGGACTGTATCGTCTGCACCAATAAAAAAATGGAATTGTCACCTATTATTTTTGTTTCAAGTGGCATTAAATGCTGACGCTCCAATTCCCTGTACCTGCTCACATTATCATTGATGACCGTTCCATCCAAAGATGTGTTAAATTCCGCCACTCCACTCCAATTTTCCGGTGTAAATGACCATTCCAATCCCGCGATATGTTTATCCCGCATACTTACTACCCTTCGGCTTGTAATCGCTGTCCGACGGCCTTCATCATCTTCCACTCTGAATTCCCTTTTCAATAGCCCACATTTCATGTCAAGGGTCTGCCTGTAATCTAAAATCTTGTACAACTGTAGGTTTAACCATTCCCCACCATCAGGCCTAAAAGTCAGGCAAAGCCAGTTGGGGAAATTAACAAAGTCCTCATTTTCAATAATCTCCCCCGATACTTCAGTTTTGGCCCGATTATATCCACCGGCTAGATAAGTGCCGGGATAATTAAATTCATTGTTGCTGCTCTCCTCTGCGGCACCCCTGGTGGCGATATAACCATTCCCTAATGTGCATAAGGCCTCCCTTAGTTTTTGTTCTTTGGAATTCCATCCTTCATGGACGATGCTAAAATTATCTTTCATACCCGATTTGGTCTTTAATAGTATGGTTTGCTTTTATACCTGTAGATCTTCCTGCTTTCATCCATCATGGTGAAAGAGTCCCCTTGCCATCATACCACTTCCACAATTCCTCTAAAAACATATATACATCCTCAGTGTCCTCCAGCCTGTAATTGGCATACGTTTTTTGTCCATGGGTACCTACCAGCACGCCTACCCCGTTTTCCTGAACCACCTTTAGGGCATCTTCATCCGTAATGTCATCACCGAAAAAAATATGCAGATAGTGGTTGGTATTTAATTCCAGCTTTTCCAGTAACCAGCCTAAAGCCTGCCCTTTGTGCCAATTAAGATCAGGCTTAAGTTCCAAAATCTTCTTGCCTTTGCCTACCATCAGTTTATCCTGGCTTTCGACTACTTCGGAAACTGTATTTTTTACTTTTTTCACGGTTTCTTTGGCCACTTTCCGGTAATGTACCGCTATGGCATATTTTTTCCGTTCTACCTTACAACCGTTTATAGCTTCCAACTTTTGTTTTAGTGCCTTTTCGGCTTGATCAAGCTGAGGAAGAACTTCCTGACCTTTTTCATAGTGCATTTCCAAATCCTCAGGACCTGTGATCTCAAAACCATGGCTTCCAGCATAAATGAGTGACTTTATGCCAACTTTGCCTTTTAAATCATCTAATCCCCGACCGCTGACCAGGGCTACAGTCAACTGCTTAGAAAGTTGTTCCAACATTTTTTTTCCCTTTTCCGACAACTTTGCCTCATCAGGGTCATCTACAATTGGAGTTAGAGTCCCATCATAATCAAAAAACAAAACAGGCTCTTTTCCTTGAAGTTTTTCAAAAATCAGAGCTCTACTTTCCAGTGCATGGGGTAAGTCTTCCGGGGTACTCAGCTTGTTTATTTCCTGCATTCCATTTCCTATTTCTGTCAGCTTTTCGACTACCATATCAGCCCCGGCTTCATAAAGGGCATCCTTTTCTCCATTCCTGGCTACCCCAACCACCATCGAAAAATTCCCCGTATTGGCGGCTTTTACCCCGGCAATGGCATCTTCTATTACAATGGTATCATGTAAGCCTGATTTTAACTGCTCCATGGCTTTTAAAAATATATCTGGCTCAGGTTTGCCCTTTAAATGCTGCTTTTTGGAAATTTCCCCATCCACCCTTACATCAAACAAATCTAAAATTCCAGCAGCACTCAGGATAAATCGGCAGTTGCGGCTCGCGGAAATGACTGCCAATTTTATCCCTTCTCCTTTCCACTTTTTTACCATTTCGAGCGTATCCGGAAATACCTCCACCCCCTCCTTCTGAATCAACTCCAATAGTATATCGTTCTTTCTTTTACCCAATCCATGAACCGTATCCAATTCGGGCCCATCTTCCGGGCTTCCCTCCGGTAAATGGATATCGCGGGATCGAACAAAACCACGTATGCCATCCAACCTGGAGATGCCATCTATGTATTGTTTATAATCCTTATCAATGTCCAAAGGCAAAAATCCAGTCCCCTCTTTTTTTTGTAAAAATTCATCGAACATTTGCTTCCAAGCGTTGGCATGTACCCTGGCCGTATCGGTGATAACACCATCCATATCTAGGATGATGGCTTGGATTTTCGGTTTTAAATTTCTTGACATTTTCTTGTTGGAATGGTGAAAGATTTTTGGGATTTTAACAGGGGATTAGGGGAACAGGGGAACAGAGGAACAGAAGAACTGATGAACAGGGGAACCGATGAACGGAGGGACTGGGGAACTGGAGGAGTTTAGGGGAAGATCCGATAATCGACATCTGAGATGGATTTTTCATGGGTTTTATCAGGGATTAGGATTTGATTTAGCGATAAAGGGAATCTTATGTGCATATTTCTTGGAAACTATCCCGAGTGTATATTTTGTTGTTGCCACGCCATTACAGCCGGCCTCCATGGCAAGTTTGATGATGATTTCGGGATCGGAATAAAGTAATCCCCATTCTCTCCAAGTAATCCTTTTATATATCCAGGTCCGGTGTTCAATTTTTGTGGTTTTATCCAACTAGTGAAAAACTAGCATATCAGATCCAAAGATCAAACTGAGTCCATTTTTATAAAGCCACATTTATTATACCAAAACCACTGAAATTGACATTTTCAAAACTTAGAAACGCCTATCTTCTGATTAAAAACAGCATATCATGGCAAATTGCGGTTTAAATGAAATAAATAGACATTTTGTTGTGAAAATAAAAACCATTTGACTAAACTCCCTCCATCATTTGAAGGAATGCTATGCGAAAAAACGATGAAAACGACGACAATGATGATCAGTTCCAATCCCCATTTCTGGTAAATCCGGACCGTGTGGAACAGCATGGGTACGTTGCCCGGGCCCATTCCCGAACTGAAATCTCCTCAAATTACCAGAGTCCCGGGGAAAAGCCGCTTATCGGAAAGCAAATTCCAGAAAACAGATGGTTACTCAGCTCGGATATTTCTGATTACCCCTCCTACTACAGCCAACAGGTCCTAGTCGATGCTTTATACAACCTTTCCTTAGAGGAGGTGAAATGGAATATTGAAGCTGACCAAACTTTCCGTACCGGGGAAAAATGGGAAGGGGTTTGGACACGCGACGTGAGCTATAGTATTTTATTGGGTTTAGGCTTGCTCGAACCTGAAATCTCCAAAAATAGCTTGCGAAGAAAGGTGAAATCCGGAAGGATTGTTCAGGACACTGGCACTGGGGGAGCTTATCCGGTGTCTTCCGACAGGGTAGTCTGGGCATTGGCTGCCTATGAGGTTTATCAGGTGACAGGGGACCAAGAATGGTTAGCCGAAATTTACCCAATCCTCAAACAATCCCTTCAGGATGACATGAAAAATGTGTACGACCCTCCTACTGGTTTGGTGAAAGGGGAATCCTCCTTTTTGGATTGGAGGGAGCAGACTTATCCCCATTGGATGCAACCTGCTGATATCTACGAATCCCTTACCCTGGGAACCTGTGCAGTCCATTATCAGGCCAATAGTATCCTTGCTACAATAGCTAATGAGTTGGGGGAAATTGAAGTTGCCAAAGAACATAAGCATCTGGCGGAAAGGATTAAAGGAGGCATCAACAAGCACCTTTGGGTTGCCGACAAAGGCTATTACGGACAATATCTTTATGGAAGAAACCACAAAATTCTTTCCCCACGGGCAGAGGCCCTGGGGGAAGCCCTCTGTGTCCTTTTTAATATCGCGGAAGGTGACAAGCAACAGGAAGTCGTTTCCCATACCCCGGTTACCCCCTATGGGATCCCAAGTATTTTTCCCCAAACACCCCATATTCCCCCATATCATAATGACGCGGTATGGCCCTTTGTACAAGCCTTTTGGTCCCTGGCTGCGGCAAAGGCAGGGAATGAGGTAGCACTCACTGAAAGCCTGGATGCCATCTACAGGGCAACAGCACTTTTCCTCACTAACAAGGAAAATTTTGTCGCCCACTCGGGGGATTATGCAGGTACCCAGATCAACTCCAACCGGCAATTGTGGAGTGTAGCCGGAAACCTGGGGATGGTCTATAAGGTGTTTTTTGGTTTGGCTTTCGAGAAGGATTACCTGACCTTTAGCCCTTTTGTCCCCCAGAAATATTCCGGCACAAAGCAGCTCCAAGGATTGAAAATAAGAAAAGCAGTCTTAGACCTGGAAATAGAAGGATTTGGAAGCCAGATCCAATCCATAGCCCTGGATGGCCAACCTTTGGACATACCCCAAATCCCCTTAACCTTGGAAGGCCCACAT
>PXCO01000102.1 GCA_003565295.1 Cyclobacteriaceae bacterium | reverse complement strand
TTTTCAGCGGTCATAACCTGCCCCGTACCGCAGGTCGGGGTGGAATCTCGCTTTGATAATCATCCCTCTGTGTGAGGTTCTCCTCATGCCCTGACTGCCGTCAGGACAGGCTCGATTTCATAGGTGGAAATTATGTAATACGTCAACTACACAATGGACAAGATATAATGAAATGGGCAAAAAAGGGCGGAATGATTTCATTACCTAAGTACACTTACCCCATACACCATGCTACTTATATTTCGCTCCTCAACAAACGCAAAGGTAATTGTTTGGTTGACTTATTCCACCCAAACCCTGCTATCCTCGGTAATGTTCCACCTCTTTTCCTTTTCGGAAACTGAAGCCGCAGAAATTTTAAACCTGGTTTTGCTTACCTCAAATAAAACCTCTTTAAGTGGTAAGGTGATTTTCAGCTCCTCCATGTCTGCCGCAAATCTTCCATTCTCCTTCCTATACGCCATTTGAGCATCGTAAAGCTCCCTTAACCCATCCTTAACAGGTTCATCCGGATGTGGGGTTGCCTGCACGCTTTGCTCTCCTACCCTGTGTTCAGAAAATTCCACAAAGCCCCAGCGCTCAGGTAAGTGCATATTCACTAAACCCACCGGTGACCAAACCCAATTGTCCTCAGGGTGGGGCTTTCCTGTTTCTGGATTAATCACTTTTTTGTAAGTACCATTCTCTACCTCTAGTTGCCATTGCACCCTTGAGAAATTAATCCGCCACTGTTCGCCATCCTTTGGTGCACGGTAAGAGGGGCCAGATTGGCTTAATGCTTTCCAGGGTATGGCCATTTCCACCGACCAATACTCATCGGTATCCGATGGGTCGTTCAATGACCCACTGAGATATACTTTATATTTGAACCCATTGATATTCCATCCATTGATGGGTTTCCCTCCATTTTTATAGGGTTTTGTCAACATCAGGTCCCACAGGGTACCCAGTGCATTTATTTCCCATTCATAATAGTGATGGGTATCCCCGTCCATATCCAAAAAGACCTCTATGTCGTTTTCGTGAAAAATCACTGACTCCGGTTCCTCATAGGTGGCCCACAAATGGGGTTCTTCCAATTTCACTCCTATATAGAGATAGTCCTCATCCCACATCATTTTCATTCGGGTATCAAATTCAGGTTTGGGAAAGGTGCCACCCTGAATATCCACAAAAGACTCTGACCAAGGGGCTTTCTGCCAGGAATCTTCGTCCAGCTTTCCATCGATATCAAGATTTTCATGACTTCTAAAGGCCACATAATACTTGCGGGATTCTGGGGAATAATGGGCAGTCTGACCTGTGGTTTTCAACTGGATGAAACCTAAAAGCACTGTAAAAATTAATTTAGCTAGCTTTGGCCAGTTCCTAGGGGCTTTGTTCATGGTTGTCAAAATAGTTTTAATCTTTCAAAGATGTGGCTTTTTTTGATAATCAATGGATTTTTTTTAGTAAAGTCACCCATAACTAAAAACCTCAGGATGAATCCATAATTCACCGCCCATAGAATTTAACCGAACTTAGAATATTCATATAATTACCTTTGTAGTGTTCAAACCTATTCACCTCGGTAGATTTTTTCTATTTCCTATTCGCATTTGCGAATAAAACACTTCGGTACATTGAATATGAATAATGTGAAACAAATCAATATTTGGCAATTTACAATGCTGCTCTTTGTCCTGGCAGGCTGCGAGAGTAATGATAAACAAGGCGTGACCTCGAGAAACAGCCCCAGGGAGATCCCCGTAATTGAGGTAGTTGCCAAGGACACCGTACTGCACCATCAGTATGTGGCGGATATTAAGGCCATTCAAAATGTGGAACTCAGGGCTCGCGTACAAGGGTTTCTGGAAGAGATCTACGTAGATGAAGGACAGTATGTGAACAAAGGACAACTCCTGTTCAAAACCAATGATGAAGAATATAGAGCTGACCTGGCGAAGGCCAGGGCGAACTTGCAAAGTGCCAAGGCAGAAGCCAAGGTGATGGAATTTGAAATGGAGCGCTTAAAAGTGCTGGTGGATAAAAACGTGATTTCGGAATCAGAACTTGAACTTACCAAAGCCAAATACGAGGCGGTCCTCGCTAAAATTGAAGAGGCCAAATCCGCTGAAACGAATGCAACGGTAAGACTTTCTTACTCGGAGATAAGAGCACCTTTTAGCGGGATTATAGATCGAATCCCGCAAAGGACTGGTAGTTTGATTGACCATGGCACCTTGCTTACTTCCATTTCTGATGTGAGTGCCGTCCATGTATATTTCAATGTTTCAGAGCGGGAGTATTTGGAATACATGCAATCGGCATTAGAAGAAACCACTCATAATGATGTCATTCAGTTGACACTGGCCAATGGTGTGCCCTATCCCTATGAAGGCATGATAGAAACGATGGAAGGAGAATTTAATGCCAATACGGGTTCCATTGCATTTAGGGCGAAATTCCCGAACCCTAACAGCCTGCTAAAACATGGGGCCACCGGAAGGGTGATTTTGACCAACGCCATTAGAAATGCCATCATTATCCCCCAAAAGACAGTTTTCGAAATTCAGGATAGAAGTTTCGTATATGTGGTGGACGAAAACAACGAAGTTCATATGAAAAGCATCATCCCCAAGGCCAGATTTTCACATTATTACATTGTAGAGTCCGGGCTAACGGAAGGTGAAAGAATTGTGTATGAAGGATTGCAAAACGTCAAGGATGGTATGTCTATCGTTCCGCAAGCCTTTGCCTTGGAAAATGAAAACCTCGAAGAAGAAAGTGAGGCTGTGTCTATGATGAACACCTCTATGCCTTAGTTAAGTAGCCATGTTTCAAATGTTTATCAAAAGGCCGGTACTCTCACTGGTCATATCCCTGTTTTTCGTCCTTTTAGGATTGTTATCGCTTTTTACGCTTCCTGTAGAGCTCTTCCCGGATATTGCCCCCCCCTCTGTGGCAGTAAGGGCCAAGTATAGGGGTGCAAACGCAGAGGTCTGTGCCAAAACCGTTGCCACCCCCTTAGAAAAGGTAATCAACGGAGTGCCCGGGATGACCTATATGACCTCTGTATCAAGTAATCGGGGCACTACCATCATCAAAATATATTTTGAGGCCGGAACAGATCCTGATCTTGCTGCTGTGGAGGTTCAAAATCGGATATCCACGGTGGTCAACGAACTTCCTGAAGAGGTGGTCAAGGCCGGGGTAACTGTGGAAAAACAAGTGGAGGGGTTATTAATGTACCTGAATGTGTCCAGCGAGGATCAGGATTTGGATGAAGCATTTATTTATAACTTCACCGATCTGAATGTACTTCAGGAATTAAGAAGAGTAGATGGGGTAGGCCTGGCGGAAATAATGAGCACCAAGGATTACTCCATGCGGATTTGGCTCAGGCCTGATCGTATGACGGCCTACAGGGTGTCCACCGATGATGTGGTGGAGGCCATACGAAATCAAAATGTGGAAGCCGCCCCCGGCCAATTAGGCATAAGTTCTGGCAAGGATGCACAGATGCTCCAATATGTCCTTCGATACACCGGTAAGTTTTTTGAACCTACGCAATATGAAAACCTGGTGATAAGGGCCAATAGCGATGGCTCAATATTGAGGCTCAAAGATGTTGCAGAAGTGGAGTTTGGGAATTTGAACTACGGAAGAATATCAAAAGCAGATGGAAAGCCCGCAGCCTCAATAATGATAATTCAACGCCCTGGCTCGAATGCAAGTGAAGTAATTGCAAATGTGAAAAAACGGATTGCCGAAATAAAAGATACTTCCTTTCCTCCTGGGATGGATTATCAAATTTCTTATGACACCTCCAGGTTTCTTGATGCCTCGATAAAGGAGGTAATTACCACTTTGATAGAAGCCTTTATTTTAGTATTTATCGTAGTATTTATTTTCTTACAGGATTTTAGAAGTACCCTGATCCCAACCCTGGCAGTTCCGGTGGCACTGATCGGCACCCTGTTTTTTATACAGATGATGGGTTTCTCCATTAATTTACTTACTTTGTTTGCCTTGGTACTCGCCATTGGTATCGTAGTGGATAACGCCATAGTGGTGGTGGAGGCTGTGCATGCCAAAATGGAAAAAACAGGATTGGCGCCCATGCCGGCAACCTTTGCCGCAATGAAAGAAATTTCAAGTGCTATCATAGCCATCACCCTGGTTATGTCAGCGGTATTTATCCCCGTGGCCTTTATGTCAGGGCCGGTGGGAATCTTTTACCGGCAATTCTCCATTACCCTGGCCATTGCCATTGCCATTTCCGGAGTCAATGCCCTGACCTTAACACCGGCACTTTGTGCCATAATGCTAAAAAACCATTATGGTGAGGACACTCCTCAAAGAAAAGGCTTATTGCAAGGTTTTTTTAATAGGTTCAATGCCATCTATGGATTTTTTGAACAGAAATATGCCCGTTATGTTAGTTTTCTGGCACCCAAAAGAGGGGTCACAACATTAATTCTGTTGTTCTTTTTTGTGGCCACATGGGGGATAAGCAAAATCCTCCCCACAGGATTTATCCCAACGGAAGACCAAAGTATGGTTTACGTGAATGTTACCACACCGGTGGGAGCAACCGTAGAAAGAACTGAAAAGGTCCTGGACCAAATGCAACGTAGCATAGAGGAAATGGGGGTGGTGGAATCTTTTTCAAGTTTGGCAGGGTATTCATTATCCAACGGCCTTTCAGGGGCCTCCTATGGTATGGCCATGGTCAACCTTAAATCATGGGACGAAAGAACTGAAACCATTCAACAAACCATGGAAGAGCTTAGAGAGCGGACAAAGTATATTTCCGATGCTCAAATTGACTTTTTCCTTCCACCCACCGTTTCGGGATTTGGCAACAGCAGTGGTTTCCAGATGAAGGTATTGGACCAAACCGGTACCGGTAATTTAGACCGTTTGGGAGTAATAACCAATGAGTTCATCGCCGCTTTGGAAGAGACACCGGAAATCGGCAGTGCCTACTCTGATTTTGACTCAAACTTCCCTCAATTCATGGTACATATAGACCAAGACATGGCTGCCAAAAGGGGAATCACCATACAGAAGGCCATGAGCACCTTGCAGATATTACTAGGGGGGATGTTTGTCACAGATTTTGTGAGATTTGAGCAAATGTACGACGTGATGATCCAGGCTGCACCTGAATACAGGTCCAAGCCAGAGGATGTCCTGAACATTCATGTGAAAAACAATTTGGGTGAGATGGTGCCTATTTCATCCTTTCTCAGCATGGAGAAAGCCTACGGGCCGGAACAGCTTACGCGCCATAACATGTACAATAGCGCCACCGTAAAAGGGATCCCAGCCCCTGGCTACAGTAGTGGAGAGGCCATCGCAGCCATAGAAAGGCTTGCCCAAGAAACCCTTCCACAAGGATATGGATATGACTGGTACGGGATGTCACGGGAGGAGGTACAATCCGGCAGCCAAGCGATTATTATCTTCTTGGTGTGCTTGTTATTTGTCTACCTATTACTTGCCGCACAATATGAAAGTTTCCTATTGCCCTTACCGGTGATCCTTTCATTGCCCACCGGAGTATTTGGGGCCTTTTTTGTGCTCTACCTAGTTGGTCTTCAGAATAACATCTATGCACAGGTGGCACTCATCATGCTCATTGGCTTGCTGGGAAAAAATGCCATCCTAATCGTAGAATTTGCCATACAAAAACGGCAGCTCGGAAAGTCAGTGGTTGAAGCCGCAGTAGAAGGGGCCGTTACCCGGTTAAGACCAATCCTTATGACATCTTTTGCATTTATTGCAGGGTTAATACCACTTGCCCTTGCCACAGGAGCAGGAGCCCTAGGCAACCGCTCCATTGGTACCGCGGCAGCAGGAGGCATGTTGATAGGTACCATCTTTGGATTGATCTTAATTCCCGGTTTATATGTGATATTTGCACATTTCACCTTAGGGAGTAAAAAAGCACCCGTAGAAGAACCTGAAAAAGCACTGGAAAAAGCATAAGTGAAGCATGGATAAAAGTGTTAAAAAATCGATTTTCCACCACCAAACTTTTCAGGGTTGGGTGGTCTTGTTCCTTATATTTTTAGCGAGCTGCAAGGCTATGGAACCGCCCCATATGCCGACCATAAAACCTGTCCCGGAGGTATTCCTCATGGAATCGGATACTAGTGGGTTGGCGGATATTTCATGGAGGGAATTCTTTAATGATCCTTTTTTGGTAAATCTCATTGAAACAGGTTTACAAAACAACCTTGATTTACTGGCGGCATTGGAAAGAATTGAGATCGCCAGGGCCAATTACAAAGTCCGCAAGGGAGTAATTTATCCTAACCTGGACGCCATTGTAAGGTATAGGTCTGGGGATATTCGTCCCAACCTCTTTAATGGAACAGTAAATGGCGATAGAAATGTGATCAATAGGATAGAAAACAATTTTGTCGGATTCCAGAGCACCTGGGAAATTGACATCTGGGGTAAGATGGGAGACCGAAGGGACGCTGCCTTTAACCAATTGTTGGCCACGGAGAAGGGCCAACAGCTAATTGTCACGAATTTGGTAGCAGAAATCGCTGGTATTTATTACGATCTTTTGGGCTTTGACATCGAACTTGAGACCATAGAAAAAAACATAGAATTTCAAGAAATGGCCTTGGAATTGATCAAAATCCAAAAAATGGTAGGAAGAGCAACAGAATTGGCGGTTCAACAATTCTCAGCCCAACTCCTCAACACCAGAAGCATGGAGTTTGAGAAAAGACAAGATATTATAGAAGCTGAGAATTACCTTAATTACCTGTTAGGACGATACCCCCAACCTATTGAAAGAGCCCCTTCTCTTATGCAAATCAGACTTCCGTATATAGCAGAGGTAGGATTGCCATCGGAAATGCTTCTGAGAAGACCAGACATACAAATGGCTGAATATGAACTGAGGGCGGCAGCGTTCAATGTGGAGGCTGCCAGAAAGGAGTTCTTGCCTTCTTTCAGTCTCACCCCCTATATCGGATTGAACGACAGAAGTATTCCGGCAGCTTTTCAGTTTCCTGGGGCCATATCAGTAGGGCTTCTAGGGGGCATTACCGCTCCGATTTTTGCCCAAAACCAAATTCGGGCAGGCTACCAGGAAGCCATCGCCTCAAACAGGATTGCCATTTATCAGTACCAGGAATCTATCTTAACAGGTTACAGGGAGGTGATGGACAAGTTGCAGCGCATTCAAAACCTCAGGGACGTTTATGCGCTTAGGAATGAGGAAACTGCAGTATTGCTCAATGCCGTTACCACCGCGAATGAACTTTTTCGTGGAGGGTATGCCTCGTATCTTGAGGTAATTACTGCTCAATCCAGGGTGTTGGAAGCAGAGCTAGGTATGACGGATACCCGTAGGCAAATGTTTTTCACTGTAGTGGATCTTTACAGAGCATTAGGAGGGGGCTGGGAATAATTCCCTCAAAGATCCTCCTAAAATCACCTTCAATTGCTAATTTTGTCAGTTATGA
Source organism: Cyclobacteriaceae bacterium (assembly GCA_003565295.1). Classification (GTDB taxonomy): domain Bacteria; phylum Bacteroidota; class Bacteroidia; order Cytophagales; family Cyclobacteriaceae; genus Pleomorphovibrio. The sequence goes on along the minus strand of PXCO01000102.1, from coordinate 46,300 downwards.
TGGATTGGCTACAATTGCTACAAGTAAATCAACATTCTGCACTCACCTCTTCCCCTTACAGAAGTACCTACGAACGGGATTATGACAGGATTGTGTTTTCCGCACCATTTCGAAACCTACAGGACAAAACCCAGGTGTTTCCCCTTCCTGAAGATGACTTTGTGCACACACGCCTTACCCATAGCCTTGAAGTGGCAAGTGTGGGAAGGTCATTGGGCAAGTCGGTGGGGGAAACCCTACTCAAGGAAAACCCAAATTTGTCACGGAAGGAGCTTACGCCCTACGATTTTGCCGCTATAGTTTCAGCAGCGGCACTCACCCATGATATTGGGAATCCTCCCTTTGGGCATGCCGGTGAGACAGCTATTTCTGATTTTTTCAAGTTCAACGACTGGGGTAAGGTTTGGAAGCCATTGGTAAGTAAAGAGGAATGGCAAGACCTGATCAATTTTGAAGGCAACGCACAAGGACTGCGTATGCTAGTGGACAAATCGAATGGGCTGCAAATTTCCAATGCCACACTGGCGGCTTTTACCAAATATCCCCGCCCATCCTTTGTTCCGCAGCAAGATACAAAGCGCCGAAGCCAGAAAAAATATGGGATTTTTGTGGATCAGCTCGAAATTTACCAATCACTGGCCGGTGAACTGGGGCTAATCGCCATTGGGGAACAATCTTGGGTAAGGCATCCTTTGGCCTTTCTGGTCGAGGCCGCGGACGATATTTGTTACAGCATCATTGACCTGGAAGACGGATGTACCCTAGGCCTCGTAAGCGTGGAGGAAACCACCGAACTGCTGGCAGGTATAATAGGTAGTCGTTTTTCAGCAGCCAAGCTAAAGGAATACCCCAGCAAGAAGCAAAAATTGAGCATACTCCGTGCCATGGCAATTCAGGAATTAGTCAACCAGACGGTGTTGGCATTTTTACTACAGGAGGATGGCATACTAAAAGGGAAATTCGATCAATCCCTGACGGAGACACTGGGTTGCACTGCAATTTTGGAACAAATCAGCTCCTTATCGGTAAATAAAATCTACAGGTCACAGCCCGTATTGGAAAAAGAGGCGGCGGGATTTCAAGTGCTCGAAGGATTACTAGAGGTGTTTTCAAAAGCCATATTTCATAAATATCATAAGCCCGAGCATTTCTCTGGACATGACAGAAGTATTTTAAGGCTGCTCCCGGAGACCTTTCCCGTCACCGACCAATTACACCCCTACCCCATGCTTCGCTGCCTTTTGGACTTTGTTTCAGGAATGACCGATAAATATGCGCTCTTGCTGTTTAGAAGGGTGAAAGGGATTACCCTGCCGGGGAGTTAATCTTTTTTGTTAATGGGAATAAAAACCATATTCAGGACTTTACAAAACCACCCAGCATTAGGTATTGAATCATTCCCTATGGAGGGGCTAAGGTGGGTACCCTTAGGGCTATGCTTTAATTTACAACACCTTACCCTCCTGAAACTGAGCCTGACTTTTGGAGCCATTGATTCAAAACTTCAATATGCAATCAGTAATTAGGCATTGAGCATAGCTATGGAAAGCAGTTTTTCCTTTTTTGGAGCAAAGATCAGCTACTTTTCTATTAACTTTGTGCCTCCTTTTGAAGGAGTTGGATTTATGGAGCTGGCTTCATGGAAAATTTACGATAAGAGAAAGAAACACCAAGGACACTGTGAAAAAATACCGGGAATTCAAGCAAGTGAACTACCCTGAGATAGGGGAAGACATACTCGAATTTTGGAAAAAGGAAGGCATATTTGAGAAATCCGTGAAGAACAGGGAAGGAGCACCTTCCTACACTTTTTACGAAGGCCCTCCTTCTGCCAATGGTACCCCTGGTATACACCATGTGATGGCACGCGCCATTAAGGATGTGTTTTGCCGGTACAAAACCCTCAAAGGCTTTCAGGTGAAGCGAAAAGGGGGGTGGGATACCCATGGGCTTCCTGTGGAACTGCAGGTGGAAAAAGAACTGGGCATCACCAAGGAAGACATCGGTAACAAAATCTCCGTTGCGGAATACAACCAGAAATGCCGGGAAACGGTGATGCGATATAAGGATGAATGGGACGAGCTCACCGAAAAAATCGGGTATTGGGTAGACCTGGACGATCCTTACATCACCTTTGAGCCCAAGTACATTGAGACCCTTTGGCATCTGCTTAAGCAACTCTATGAAAAAAACTTGCTTTATAAAGGCTATACCATACAACCCTTCTCCCCGGCCGCAGGTACCGGCTTAAGTTCCCATGAGCTCAATCAACCCGGATGTTACAGGGACGTAAAGGATACCTCTGTCACGGCTCAATTTAAGGTGAAAGATTTCGAAGACACCTATCTTTTGGCATGGACAACTACCCCTTGGACCCTGCCCTCCAACTCGGCCTTGGCCATTGGGGAAAAATTGGACTACGTAAAAGTAAAAACCTTTAACCCCTACACATTTGCCTCCCAAACGGTGATCCTGGCCAAGGCCAGAATGAGATCCTATTTCAACAAAAAAGCTGAAGGGATTTCCTTGAACAAATATGCTGAAGGGGACAAGCTCATCCCCTTTGAAGTGGTGGAGGAACTGAAAGGAAGCGAGCTGCTGGGGATGGAATATGAACCTCTATTTCCCATAACTGCTATCAGACAACCCTATCCTGCCTATACGGTAATCTCCGGAGATTATGTCACCACCGAGGATGGAACAGGGATCGTGCATCTGGCCAAGGCATTTGGTGCCGATGACTTCAGGACCCTTACCCAACAGGGTGTCCCGGGGATATTTGTGAAAGATGAGAAAGGTGAGGACATCCCTGTGGTAGATAAACAGGGTAAATTTCTTCCCGTCATTGGGAGTTATTTGCTACAAAAGATGGGGGAACATCAGATCACTGCACATAAAAATTTCACGGAGGATGATTTTTATGTGAAAAATTATCAGAATGACGATGAATCAGATCCTACTTACAAAAGTACGGATGTAATCATTTCCATCATTCTCAAAAATGAGAATAAAGCCTTCAAAGTAGAAAAATACGAGCACTCCTATCCACATTGTTGGCGTACAGACATGCCAGTACTTTATTATCCTTTAGAAAGCTGGTTCATACGCACCACTGCCTACAAGGATAAATTGGTGGCCCACAACAAAACCATTAACTGGAAACCCGAGGCTACTGGTACCGGTAGATTTGGGAATTGGCTGGAAAACCTGGTGGACTGGAACTTAAGTAGATCTAGGTTCTGGGGCACCCCTCTTCCCATATGGAGAACCAAAGATGGAAGTCATACAAAATGCATAGGTTCCATCGATGAGCTCGAAAAAGAAATTGAAAAATCATTGACAGAAGGTGCCATGAAATCTTCTCCTTTCGAAGGAAAGGAAATTGACCTTCATCGTCCCTATGTGGATGAGGTGGTGCTTGTCGCAGAAGATGGGCAGAAAATGTACAGAGAACCCGACTTAATTGACGTTTGGTTTGACTCAGGTGCCATGCCCTACGCCCAGTGGCACTACCCTTTTGAAAACGAAGAGGTTTTCAAGGCAAATTACCCCGCTGACTTTATTGCAGAAGGGGTGGACCAGACCAGGGGATGGTTTTTTACTCTTCATACCCTAGCCGTATTGCTATATGACAGTGTAGCCTTCAAAAATGTGATTGCCAATGGGCTTGTGCTGGATAAAAACGGGAACAAGATGTCCAAAAGACTGGGAAATGCGGTGGATCCTTTTGCTACACTAAAAACCCACGGCCCTGATGCACTTAGGTGGTATATGCTGAGCAATGCCAACCCATGGGACAACCTGAAATTTAACATAGAAGGGGTAGAGGAAGTACAAAGGAGGTTTTTTGGAACCCTTCAGAACACCTATAATTTCTTTGCCTTATATGCCAACTTGGATGCCTTCACTTATGACAGCTCCAAATCCACCCACCTTTCTCAAAGGCCAGAATTGGATCGCTGGATAAGCTCCAAATTGCAATCACTCATTATAGAAGTGGAGAAGGCGATGGATCAATACGATGCCACCCCTGCTGCCCGTGCCATTTCCAATTTCACCGTAGATCAATTATCGAACTGGTACATCCGGCTTTCCAGAAAGCGGTTCTGGAGGGGAGATATGAACCCTGATAAACAGGCCGCCTACGAAACCCTGTACGAATGTCTTTTGACCATTGCTCAATTGATGGCTCCCATTGCTCCTTTCTATGCAGAATGGCTTTATAAAAACTTGGTTCAAAATGCTATGGATGCAGGACAAGAATGGCCGATATCAGTGCATATGATGGACTGGCAAGAAGTTGATCTCAAATCCATCAACCACGATCTGGAATCCAGTATGGAATTGGCACAAAATATATCCTCATTGGTACATAGCCTAAGGAAGAAAGAAAGATTAAAGGTAAGGCAACCTTTACAGCGGATTCTTATCCCCATATTCAACGAAACCAAACGAAAACAAATCCAGCACGTAGAAGAATTAATAAAATCTGAAGTCAACGTAAAGGAGATCGAATACATTGATGACACCTCTGATGTCTTGGTGAAAAATGTGAAACCCAACTTCCCACTATTGGGCAAGAAGTTTGGCCCAAAGATGAAAGAAGTGGCCAAGGTGATTCAAAGCTGGGGAAAAACAGATATTGCCGCAATAGAAACCACAGGCATACACTCCATTCAGCTTGATGGAGAGAGGATCAGCATTTCCTTGGATGAGGTAATCATACAATCGCAGGATATACCTGGCTGGTCGGTAGCCTCCGATCAAGGGTTAACTGTGGCTTTGGACGTAACGGTTACAGACGCCTTGAAACACGAGGGTATTGCCAGGGAATTGGTAAATCGCATTCAAAACCTACGCAAGGATATGGGACTGGAGGTTCAGGACAAAATCAATATCCTCATGGGGTGTAAAGATAATTTGGTTATAGCTGCGGTAAACAGTTTTGCTGACTATATCAAAACTGAGACCCAGGCTTTGAGTATGGAACTCAACGGAAAAGTGGATGAAGGAGTGCCTTTGAATATGGATGAATACGAACTCACCGTTAAGGTAGAGAAAGCATAGACTATGAAATCGAGCCTGTCCTGAGGGCAGTCAGGGCATGACAAAACGACACACAGAGGCCTGCCCAGATAGCCAGGTGGCTATTGGGACAGGCAGGGACAGGCTATCCCGACTTACAGTGCGGAACAAGTTATGACCATTGAAAGACAATTATAAACAGATGAAATCGAGCATGACGAGATCGTCACACAAAGGGATGATTATAAATGGCGAGATTCCATGTGGCAAATAAAAATCAATTATAAACACATGAAATCGAGCCTGTCCTGACAGCAGTCAGGGCATGACGAGAGCGACACACGGGGGGATGATTATCGTTGCGAGATTCCATCTGACCATAAAAAGACAATTATAAACAGATGAAATATTTTAGATATTTTGCCATCACCCTTTTGATCATACTGATTGATCAGGTAGTAAAAATGTGGGTACATCACCAGATGGATTTTGGTACTCCGGGGCAAATTAAGGTATTGGGGGACTGGTTTAAACTCCATTACACCACCAATCCCGGAATGGCTTTTGGGATGCAGTTGGGGTCAGAATACGGTAAACTGATGCTCACCAGTTTCAGGCTATTAGCCATGTTTGGAATTGGGTACTACCTATTTCTGCTCATCAAGAAATCATCCCATCCCGGATATATTGTGTGTATAGCCTTGATCTTGGGAGGGGCAATTGGTAACTTAATCGACAGTATTTTTTATGGGGTTTGGTTAGGTAATGCACCCTATGACGCCCCTAACCCTTGGTTTCACGGTCAAGTTATTGACATGTTTTATATTGACATCTGGGAGGGTTTTATCCCTGACTGGGTACCTATAGTGGGAGGAAGCTATACCGCATTATGGCCCATTTTCAATATTGCAGACGCTTCCATTTTTGTGGGAGTGGCCATTATCCTTATTTTTCAGAAAAGGTTCTTTGAAGCCGAAGACAAAGAAAATAAAGATGAGGTACAAAAACAGGTCATCGATGAGAAACACGCCTGATCGATGCCAAAAACCTATTTGACCAACTCTTGTTATTAGGGTATGGGAAAAAAGGCCATTATCATAGGTTCTGGTATTGCCGGACTGGCATCAGCAGTAAGATTAGCTGTAAAGGGGTTTCAGGTAGAGGTATTTGAAGCCAATGCCTATCCAGGCGGGAAACTTTCCGAAATCAGCAATAAGGGGTACAGATTTGATGCAGGCCCTTCCTTGTTCACCTTACCGGAAGAAGTTGACGATCTCTTTATTTTGGCTGGTAAAGATCCCAAAGATTACTTTGAGTATGTGAAGCTCGATGTGATTTGCCACTACTTTTGGGATGATGGCATCCGGCTGAGAGCTTATTCTTCCCTATCACAATTTGAAAAAGAGGTAAAAGAAAAGTTAAAGGAACCTGATGCCGACATAGCAGGTGCCCTGAAAAAATCAGCCTATATCTACCGGCACCTTTCGCCCCTATTTATGGAAAGATCTCTTCATAAATGGTCCACATGGTTGAATAAGGATGCCATCAATTCCTATTTTAAAATGGGGAAACTGGGGATTTTCTCCACCATGCATGCTGCTAACTGCCGCCAATTTCGGCACCCAAAATTAGTGCAGCTCTTTAATAGGTATGCCACTTATAATGGATCAGATCCCTACCAAACCCCGGCAACCCTCAATATCATCCCCCATCTTGAATTTAACCGGGGAGCCTATTTCCCCATAAAGGGTATGCATGACATTACCCTAAGTGTTTTTCAACTGGCCAGTGAAATGGGAGTGAAGTTCCATTTCAATTCCCCAGTGAAAAAAATAATAGTGAAAAACAACAAAGCTATAGGCGTCACATTGCAGGCCTGTGATTCTTTTGCGGACGTGGTGGTGAACAATATGGACATGGTCAATGCCTACAAAACTTTGTTAAAAGAGGAAAAACAGCCCAAAAAGTTGCTTGAGCAGCCCAAGTCCAGCTCTGCCCTAATTTTTTATTGGGGAATTAAGAAGGTTTTCCCCGAATTGGGATTGCACAATATTTTCTTTAGCAATGATTACAAAAAGGAATTTGATCACATTTTTAATAAGAAAACAATAGATGAAGACCCTACCGTTTATGTGAATATCACATCTGTACTAAAACCTGATGATGCTCCTGAGGGCTGCATGAATTGGTTTACCATGATCAATGTGCCTAATAATCAAGGCCAGGATTGGGACGAAATGATCAACATGGCCAGGGAAAAAATAACGGCTAAACTCAACCGAGCCTTACATACTGACCTATCATCTTTAATAGAAGTAGAGGAAATACTGGAGCCCAGAAGCATTGAGTCCAAAACCAGCAGTGCCAATGGGGCACTTTATGGCAACAGCTCCAACAATAAATATGCGGCATTCCTCAGGCACGCAAATTATTCTTCCCGCATTAAAAACCTGTATTTTTGCGGGGGAAGTGTCCACCCTGGAGGCGGTATCCCCTTATGTCTATTATCCGCAAAGATCATGACAGGAATGATCAGTTCCTAAGGTTCTACCAATACCTTATATGTTTCATAAAGGCTCATCACATCCCTCACATATCTTACCGCCATATGTCCCTTTGCATAACCACTGGTAACCAAAGGATCCCTATAAATTTCTGGCCTTGATTTTCTTTCTAAGTAGTAGGCAACATTACTCCATTGCCGGGTATCCTTGTTGTACTTAAGAGCCAAGCGCCATGCGTCCTGTACATGCCCATGGCCTACATTATAGCTGGCCAAAATAAACTTGATTCGCTCAGAATTGTCCGGTACGCGTTCTAACCAGAAACCATCCAAATACCTAAGATAATTCACCCCTCCACGTAGGCTTTCCCTGGGGTCATTGGGGTCTGAGACCCCAAATCTTTGCAAGGTGACCGGCATCAGCTGGAGCAACCCAACTGCCCCTGCATAGGAAATGGCAGAGGTGTCGAACCTGCTTTCTTTATAGACCAAAGAGGCTAAAAGCCTCCAATCCCAGCCCAAAAGATCCGCACCATTCTTGATGATTTCGTCATATTGGCTGATCCTACCCCCTGAAACAGATGAAAAAGGGGAGGTATTTCTGAAATAACTGTTTTTTTTGTTCAAAAAATATTTGTCATAAAGTATGGCCTGATAGCCTGTGCGGTGAATCCGTTTCAACCAATTATTCGTGGCATTCAGCAATTCTGAGGCGTTCTTTCTGAAAGCCCAGGAAACTGGTGAGGGTTCGCTTATAGCAACGCTTACGTCGAGGTTGTCATAATAGGTGGCATTAACCAGGGCAACATCGCTGTCTACCACTGTAAAATCAATTTCCCCTTCGATTACCTTTAAGATTAAATTCTCTTTACTGTCATCCTCTTCCTGAATATGAATCAATATCCCTAAAGAATCAGCCACGTTTCGGAGTTTGTCCCTGTAAATTGTCCCTTTTTTAATGTGCACGGTCTTATGGTGAAGGGAATCTAACACCTGAATAGCCTTATTGTTTCTGGATTGTACCAATACAGTCTCCAATTCTAAAATGGGATCCGAAAAATTCGCATATTTCTCCCTATCCTCAGAAACCTCCAAGTTGATGGCCACAATATCGGCTCTCCCCTCATTAAGGTCTCTAAATGACGCTTCCAAACCATCACTTACCACCAATCTAAGGTTCACTTCCAAATGAGCGGCCAAATTTCTGAGCATTTCATACTCATAGCCCATGGTTTTACCTCTGTACACATAATAACTCGTGGAGCTGTTGTCCACAATTGCCCTAATGAACCCCCTGTTCTTTATTTCCTGTAAATCAAATTCTACGGGATTTTCCCAAAAGGGGGCTGCTTCTTTTTTTTGAGGGGATTGACAATTAAAAAACAAAAGACAAATAATACAAAACAATATACTATTTCTCAGCGATTTATCCATGCAAAATATCCCGCATTGCAGGAGATGGTGATTTCAATTATACGGCAAAAAAAGCAATTTACCAAATCACCCTCACCCCGTCACCCCTTAGGGAATGGGGTTTTCGGTTAAAAAACCTTTTCGTAGGGGTTTTGAAAGTAGATTCTTCCCGAAAGGCGCATAAGCTCAATTTCCGTTTCCTTGATATTATAAAGTGCCTCAATCAACCTACTTTCGGCCTGAAGCCGGTTTACCTGCGCATCCCTGAATTCCAGATAATTGGCAATCCCCAGGCGGAATCTATCCAAAGCAATATCTGAATTTTCAACGGCCACCTGGTAGTTTTCCTTTTCAATATCCAACAGGCTTATACTGTTTTCATAGACATTGAAGGTCCTTTGTATATCCGATTGCATTTGGATTTCAAATTGATCCAGGAAATGCCTTTGGTTCTGCATCTGGATCTTGGCTCCTTGAATGCGACGGTTCAAGGAAAAGCCACTGAAAAGGTTCCAGGAGACAGTGGCCCCGAGTGTGATCCCGTCCTGCTGGTTGGTAAGTAGAAATCCTGCTTCTGATCGAAGATAATTATTATTATAAGCTCCATTAAGTGTAATAGTAGGTAACCGCTGGGCCTGTAGTTCTCTCAGCTGCAGATAAGCCACATTTTGCATACGCTGATTTACCAGCAGTTGCTTGTTATTCTCATAGGCATTATCCATAAGATCCTCTATCATCAGGTTTTCTCTGATGGTTATCGTATCATTGATCACAAACTCTTTATTTGGCTCGATTGCCAAAAGCTCATTCAGGTTAACTTTTGCGTTTTTAATGACCTGATCCTGGGTCACGAGGGCGGTCAAATCAGCATTATAGTCCACTTGAGCCGCAAGAAAATCTCTCTTGGATGCCCTACCAAAATCATACTGAGCCTTGGCTATATTTACCCTTTCCTCAGAAAGCTCTAGGGCAGTTTGGAGTACATTGTGCCTTTGCTGCTCCAACACCAACCTATAATAAGCCGTGGCTATGGCAGCTACGGTGTTTTCAATGGTCACCTTTGCTTCCAGCTCCCCTACTTCTGCCAGTTTTCCCAAACGTTGTAGGGCCACCACCGCATCCATACTAAATCCATAGATAGCCACAAGGCTATAGTTGTTAGTCCTTGTTTCAGCACCGTCTATAACCCTGGGCACATCCGGGTCACTCACAAAGGTCTGTTCAGTATCTTCCCTACGGTAGGTTCTTATATTATTAGCATCTAGTGTAGGCAATAATAAACTTCTTCCTATTCTGATGTCATTTTCTGCAAGAATGGCCTCATTGACCCCAATCTTTACATCAAAATTTCTTTCGAGACCGATCTCAATAGCTTTTTCAAATGTCAACGGCTCCTCTTGCGCTAGGATGATGGTCGCCGGAAATAGAAGGATCCACCCAATTAAAAATTTTTTCATGCGTTTATAATTGTCTTTCAGCGGTCATAACTTGCCCCGTACCGCAGGTCGGGGTGGAATCTCGCAACTATAATCATCTAAGCGTGTGACGTGCTCGTCATGCTCGATTTCATCATTAAACTCTTGCTAGTCTTCCTTTTTTTGAAGTTAAATAGGTATATATTCCAGGAATCACAAACAGGGTCAACACTGTGGAGAAAAGCATGCCCCCAATCACTACCACACCCATTGGAACCCTACTTTCCGCACCTGCACCCAAGGCCAAGGCGATGGGCAATATACCAAGTATGGTAGAAAGGCTTGTCATAAGGATAGGTCTGAATCGAGAAGATGCTGCCCCCAGGATCGCATCATTGATACTCATGCCCTGGGCTTTTCTTTGATTGGCAAATTCCACGATAAGTATACCATTTTTGGTGACCAAACCTATCAACATGATGATGCCGATTTGGCTGAACACGTTAGAGGTAAACCCAAACAAATGCAGGGACAGCAAAGCCCCAAATATGGCTAGTGGAACCGTGAACATGATGGTAAGCGGGTCCATAAAACTTTCGAACTGTGCAGAAAGCACAAGATAAATAAGCACTAATGCAAAGATGAAGGCAAAAACCAGGCTATTAGAACTGTCTCTATACTCCTTGGATAAACCCGCTACATCTGTACTAAAAGTCTCATCCAATACTTCATCCGCAATTCTATCCATTTCCGCTAGCCCTGTACCCACAGTCTGTCCCGGAGCTAAGCCTGCAGAAACTGTGGCACTTACGAACCGGTTAAACCTGTAAAGTTGGGGAGGGGTGCTTCTTTCGGTAACACTTACCAGGTTGTCCAGTTGAATCAACTCTCCACCTTCGCCCCGTACATAAAGCATCCTTAAATCTATCGGCTTATTTCGGTCTTCCAATCTCATTTCACCCACCACCTGGTATTGCTTTCCATTCATGATGAAATAATCGAAACGTTGTCCTGAATAGGATAACTGAAGTGTTCTGGCAATTTCCTGCACCGACACACCGATATTCCTGGCTTTCTCTCGGTCAATTTCAACTTCAATTTCAGGTTTGGTGAATTTCAGATTAACATCCCCAAAGTTGAATACCGGGCTTTGGTTTACCTTTGTCATGAACTCAGGGACTACCTCTTTTAACTTCTCAAGGGTCTGGGCCTGGATCACAAATTGTACTGGCAACCCTGCCCTTCTATCCCCAATGGATGGCTCCTGCACTCCAAATGCCCTTACGGCAGTTTTGCTTCTAAGGTAATCGATAAGGTCGTCAAAAATCTCCTGTTGCTTTCTTTCCCGCTGGGATGCATCGGTTAGGATCACCCGCATAAAGCCACTGTTGGTACTTGCGGTACCAAAGCCAGGAGAGGTAACCGTCACCAAGCCAAATAGCTCTTCTTCCGAAATTTTCTCTTTAATTTCCTCGATCATTTCGTCTAACACTCTGTCCATGTACCCAAAAGTGGCACCCTCGGGCCCCGACATATTCACACGGATTTGCCCACGATCTTCTATGGGGGCCAGTTCTGTAGGGATCTCATTGAACAGGTAATAAATACCTCCCCCCATAAAAAAAACAATGATCAGGGAAACCCATTTTACTTTCATAAAAGCGGTCAGTCCTCTTTCATACTTTCCATTCAACCATAGGAAAAAAGGTTCTGTTTTCAAATAGAGCCAATTCTGTTTTTTCCTTTTTTTCAGCAACTTTGAGCTTAGCATTGGGGTCATGGTAAGTGCTACAAAGGAAGAAATAATTACTGCCCCTGCTACTACAATCCCAAATTCCCGGAACAGCCTTCCCGTGGTACCCGTTAGAAAAATCACAGGTAAAAAGACCGCTGCCAAAGCCACAGTGGTAGCGATTACGGCAAAGAAAATTTCCTCGGTTCCCTTTTCTGCCGCAGTGTTGGGTTCGTCCCCCTCCTCTATTTTTTTATAAATATTTTCCAACACCACTATGGCATCATCCACAACCAAACCAATTGACAGTACAATCCCCAATAGTGTCAACACATTGATGGAGAACCCCATCAAGTACATGATAAAGAACACGCCGATCAAACTAATCGGGATGGTAAGCACGGGAATAAAAGTGGTTCTCCAATCTCTTAGAAAAAGGAAAATCACCAACACCACCAAAAAGAAGGCTATGAAAATCGTTTGTTTTACCTCCGTGATTGAATTTCGAATAAACTTGGTAACATCAAATCCAATGTCCAACTTAACATCTGGTGGGAGGTCTTTCTTGATAAACTCCAACCTTCTGTACACCTCATCCACAATCTCTATATTATTGGAGCCCGGTAAAGGGGCAACTGCTACTCCCACCATTGGGACGCCGTCACGCTTCAGTACGGTACGTTCATTAAGGGGGGCAAGTTCTGCGGTACCTATATCTTGAAAAAGGACCACATTATTCCCTTCCTCTTTAATGATTAAGCGGTTAAACTCATCCGGGGTACTCAATCGGCTTCTTGTTCTTACCGATAGTTCTATAGAGCTGCCCTCAATTCTTCCTGAAGGTAGTTCCACATTCTCACTTTGAACTTTGTTGAGAACATCTAAAGGGGTCACTCCATATGAAGCCATCCTTAAGGGGTCCATGCGTAGCCTCATCGCATACTCCTTATCTCCCCAAATCCGAACTTCACTTACTCCATTAATGGTTTGAATTCTTTCTTTAAGTATGTTATTCCCTATGTCAGAAATTTCCAATAAATTCCTTTTGTCACTTTGAACATTGATCAGGATGATAGGCTGATTATCCGAGTCCTGCTTGGAGACCACTGGGGGGTCTGCATCAGGAGGCAGGTTTCGCTGGGCCCTTGAAACCCTGTCCCGCACATCATTAGCAGCAGCTTCCATATCTGCTCCTAATTCAAATTCCACAGTTATGCTGCTATTACCGTCATTGCTGATAGAGGTAAGGGACTTGATCCCTGAAATACCATTAATGGCTTCTTCTAGGGGTTCTGTGATTTGCGCAAGAATTACATCGGCATTGGCACCTACATAGGCGGTTCTAACGTTCACGATTGGAGGGTCAACATTGGGGTATTCCCTAATGCCGAGAAAGGAAATCCCAATTATCCCGAAAATCAAAATGGTAAGGGACATCACAATGGATAACACCGGACGCCGTACGCTGAGAGTGGATAAACTGGACATAATGTTTTCAGTTCACTTGATTGATGGCCAAAGGCATCCCGTCCCTGGCTTGTAATATTCCTGTAGTCAACACCTGCTCGCCAGGTTGTATTCCATCGATGATTTGAACTCTTCGATCGGTCCTTTGCCCAATGGCCACCTTTCTTGATTCGACCTTCCCTTCGTTGACGATAAACACCTTATATCCATCAAGTTCAGGCACAAGCGATTCTGCTGGCACCAAAAGGGCATCTTCTTGCGTACTTAACACTAACCTCACCCTTACAAACATCCCTGGCAGAAATTTCCTGTCCTTATTTGGGCTTTCAGCCCTAATCCGTAATGTCCGGGTAGAGGCATCAATATTAGGTTCTGTGGCATACACTTTTCCTACTCCTTCATCTATGGAAATATTGGTTCTGAAAAACACCGTGGCTCCGGGTTTGATTTCATTTGCATACCTTTCTGGTATAGAAAATTCAATTTTTATAGGGTCTATATTGACAATTGAAGCGATCACATCCGTGTTGCCTATTACACTCCCCTCAGACACCTGTCTCAACCCCAAAACCCCATCAAAGGGTGCGCGGATCACCATTTTGTTCAACTGTGCCTCTACCAGGCTCAGATCTGCTAAGTTGGTGTTAAATTGATTCAGGGCAATATCATACTCCTCCTGGCTTATGGCTTCCCGGGCAAGAAGTTCCTTCTGCCTGCTCTCTTGACTTTCAAAAAGCCGTTTGGTGTATTCCAAGCGTTGATATTGAGCCCTTAGCTCGTCATCGTTCAAGTACAAAAGAGGGGTGCCTTTCTTAACAAACTCCCCTTCCTTAAATGCAACACTTTGCACCAATCCAGCCACCTCTGGCCTTAGATTCACCATTTCGTTGGGGATCAAGGTTCCTGTAACACTCAAATCATTATCTAAAGACTCGGGTCTCACTTCAACCACATTTACAGGCAATGCATTGGCAGCCTGTTGGGAGACAGTTTCAGCACCAGTGTTCGGTTCTTCTTCATCCCCTGAAAAAATCAACTCCATCCTTGGATAGAAAAAGATTAAGGCGATCACCATAGCTATGACAGCTATTAAAACAATCTTGGTGTTTTTTTTCATTTTGGTTGTTAGATCTCAATAATTCCTGTATAAGCCCTTATTGCCTTGCTTGCGTTTGAACCTTAGTTTAAGTTACCATCATTCAATGTCGCAAAAGTACCGCAAAAGAAAGTAAAACCCACCTACATTACGTAAATTTTACACGCTTATTAGATATGTAATTTAAGTGGGATTTTATTGCCTTTGAAGCAAATAAACATGGGAGGTAATTCACTGCTATTAATGGTCAATTACGAATTTTTTAAGGTTATTCCCTCTTCCTATAAAGACCTTTTGACTTTACAACTAAATCAGCCAATAAAACGATAGAATAATTGGGTAGGGACTAAGCGTACACTGCCTACACTTTGGGTAATGCGCAAACCTGCCTTGTAGTAAGAATCCACAATAAAAACTATTTGGGTCTTTGAGCTTGGTAGACTTTAGATTAATTTCCCCTATTACTAAGCATCAAAAAAAGCCCTGCACGGGTACAGGGCTTTTTTAATTCTTTAAGGTAAAGGTCATTCCTCTTCTTCCACGACAGGAAGCATAACCCTGTCAATCTTATGTACAAACCCAGACCTAAATATTTCATCATTAATAATCACTGCGGTAGATTGGGAATTTTCTTCCCCAAAAGTAAGACTCACCCCATCATCCGCAATGGATACCCTTGGCCTAACTTCCCCCTGAAATTGCGGCGTTAATGCCTGGCCATTGTTGACATTAGCCGAATATACCACATTATTGATGATATGGTGTTGCACAATTTCCATTAACAACTCTTCACCTACTTCTTCTATCAATTCATCTAAGGATTGAACCCCCAATTCATTTAGTAAATTAGTAAAAGCTAAATTGGTAGGCGCAAAGAAGGTTCTGTAATCGGTATTCAACTGAGTTTGTAATTCCAACAAATCCACCAACTCGAGGAAAATGCTCAAATCTTCTTCACTTTCCAAATACCTTCTTATGGTAGTCTGCCTGGGAAGTATTACTTGGTCAATGAGGTGAACTGTTCCATTCCCGGTTTCAGACCTCTCAATATTGACGTCTTGATTGTTGAACCGAAGCGATTCCCCAGCCCTGTTGATAAAGATATGCTGATTGCCAATGGTCTGTATGAAATTAAAATTATTTTGATTCAATGTGGATTGCGTGATATTGGGATTGGCGATGTGATAGGCCAGTATATCCCTCAAACCTTGGATATCATCAGCGGAGTTAATGTTATTCTCGGTAAGAAAATTCATGATGGCCTGATCAGTTGGTGCAAAAACCGCCCTTTGTTCTTGGGTTTGGGTACCCACTAGTTCTCCCAGCAATCCTTCTGCTTCCACCAATTGGAGAAAGATAGACAGCTCAGATTGTTGTGCAATCACATTGCTCAAAATTGTTCTCTCTGACCTTCCGGTCACCGGTTCCTCAAAATTCTCATCAACACAACCTGTAAAAAGCAAGGCCGAAAAAGCCATCAAATAGGGAATATTATATATAAACTTCATCGTGTATACAATTTGGATAGATTATTTGAAGATGTACCTTAATCCCACCTGTGCATTCCAGGTTTGATTGAGGTTGATGATGGATTGCGTGACAGAAGTTGGATAAACACCAGCCTGTCCCTGAATGCTGTTCAACGTGAACTGAGCATTGCCGTTAGCATCGGTACCTGTGAAATTCATTAGGTTGTTTTGGATCACTTGCCTTCCTACTCCCCAAGAATCTTTCAGCATATTACCCACGTTCAAGATATCCAATGAGATTTGAAGCTTATGCTGGTTAGTGTCTTTGGTAAGGTGCAAGTCCTGAATCAACCTAAAATCAAACCTGTGCAACCATGGCAATGTGGCACCATTTCTTTCCGTCACACTCCCTCTCATTGTACTCAGATAAGGATCATTTTCTATGTATTGATCCAAAATCTCCCACTGCTCTGCCGCAGTTTGGGTAATCATGCCTCCGGAGACCCTGTCTATCAACTGGGCATCCTCGAAATTTTCAGGAACATACATCAAGCGAATCCCACCACCATCTCCAAAGTTACCGGAATAGGTGTAACTGTACCTACCTTGCTCACCTCCATCATAAAATAAGGAGATCTGGGTGTTGTTATATTCATTAAGTCCTTTGGTGTTGAAAGATACCAAACCCACAATTCGGTTGGGTTGATCGAACCTATTATAGCCCATTTCGGGATTGTTTCGGTCTTGAAATACAGCACTTGGCCATAAGGATGCGGCCTGAGACCCTCCGATCAGGCCAAAATCTCTTTTCTGGCTCCTGGTATAAGCCAAGCTGGTGAAAATACCACTTCCCCAATCCTTCTGAAGTTGTAGAGTAAGTGCGCTGTAAGTACCCACATCAATGTTCGTCAACAAGAACAACTCGTTAATAGGGGTACCACTTATTCCCTGGGAGTAAAGGGGATATGCGAAGCCACCCACATTCACTGTTTGACCTGTGGGGGTACTGGCCAAATTGGCAGCAAAGGGGCTATTATAGTCCCTGGACATAATGCCTTCTAAGGTGAAAATGAAGCCATCTCCAAAGGCATAATCAGCAGCAAGATTGGATCTCCAAGTTTGTGGTAGTTTAAAGTTGGGGTCTGTTACGTTTACAGAACTGGAAATTTCGGGTTCCTGCTCGGCAGGATTGGGTCTGTAGAAATTTATATCCGGCTGAAATCCCTGCCACTCTCCTTCAGCCCATTCATTCTGAGTACGTCCAATAAATCCTCTCGTAATACCATTGGCATTTATCTGGTTGGAAAGATGAACAAATATGGGCCTACCGGTAAACAAACCGGTCCCACCTCTTACCTGTAAAGTGCCATCTCCCATCGCGTCCCAATTCCACCCAAACCTGGGAGAAAAAACTGGGTTTACCGGCGGAAACTGACTCACATCCGGAGTGATGGTTTGACCCGGGTTCCTGGGGTTTTCAACAGAAATATTCAATGCGTCAAGTCTCGGGTTGGCCGGGGCATCTACCGGATAAAAGGGCAAATCTACCCTGAGGCCGGCAGTTAATTTGAGGTCCCGATTTACCTGATATTCATCCTGGATGTATAAACCTACTTGGCCAAAAGCCGTTCTGTCCGTTGGAAGTGTGAAAGGGTTATCCGCATCATAGGTGAAACCAATGGCAAAACCATCAGGGACCACATTGGGGTTCTGATTGATCACACTCTCTACAAAACTGTTGTAGGAATTGTACCTGTACCATGAATCCCAGGTGGGATTAAAAGCATTATCAAAGGTCATGTATTCAAAATTCAGACCAGCGGTAAAAGTATGGTTCCCTAAGAAGTAGTTGAAATTATTGGTTAGATTAAAGGTCTTATTATCCAGAAGGTTGCCCCTGGTAAAAAGCTCTGTACCCATTGATAGATAATAAAGAGGGGTTCCACCTTCAAACTCCAACACCTCAACCATTGGGAACTCCTGGCCACCTGGCACACCTCTTTGGGTAACGGCACTGGTGTATCCAATATTTAAGGAATTGGCCATATTATCACCTAAGGTACTATTAAGTTCAGCCACAATTGACTGCACATTATCTTCTGAGGTGTAATGTGAGTTCCTGAATGTTAATGCCTCAATACCACCTCTATTGGTGTTCCTATACCGCAAACTTCCGGGTAAACCCCTAATGCTATTCCCGTTGATAGTAACATCTCTCAACTGTTGGAATCGGTTGTACCTTACCGTAAGTTTATTACGGTCATTCATGTTATAATCTAATCTGAAATTTAATCTGGTGGCATCATCGGAGAAGGGAATGTTCTCATAACCTCCAGTTTGGTAGCCATAGAGGCTAGCGAGTTGTTGACTTACAAATTCTGCCCTTTCGGCAGGAACCCTTGACACCACTTGGTTATCAGGCAGCAAGCCCTGTTCAGGCCTAGCTGCCAACCTGTTATCGCCCGGAAGATCATTTACCTCCATTTCAGCACTTACAAAAAAGAAAAGTTTGTCCTTGATGATAGGGCCACCGAAAGCTATGCCATGAATATTCGTCCTGGAATCTGAAAAGGGCACCTCTCTGCCTCCATTTACCGTGATCCCCTGGAGCCTGTCGTTTCTAAACAGGGTATATGCCGTACCCCTCCATTGATTGGTCCCGGATTTGGTAATGGCATTTACGTTAGCACCTGTAAATCCACTTTGCGTAACATCATAAGGAGCGATATTTACCTGAACTTCTTCAATTGCGTCTAAAGATATCGGGTTTCCTCCAGCAAACTGGCTATCCCCTAGCCCAAAGTTGTTGTTATATATGTTACCGTCAATCGTGTAATTATTATACCGTTGGTCGGCACCACCAAAGCTGGTTCCATTACTTTGGGGGGTCAACCGGGTAAAATCATTTATGCCCCTGTTGATGGTGGGCATGGAATTGATCCTTTCATTGTTCAGGGAAGTACTGGCCCCAGTCCTATCTGAATTCATCACAGCATCTCTCCTTCCACTTATTTCTACTGCTTCCAGCTCTACCCCGTCTGTTAAAGTGGTATTCAACGTGTATTTTTGCCCTAAGGAAAGGGTGATCTCACCAAATTCTCTATCTTCAAACCCCACAAACGTCACCCTAACGGTGTAAGGCCCCCCCACCCGCATATTAGGCAAATTAAATCTGCCATCCATATTGGTGACAGCTCCGTAGCGCGTACCCGAGGGCTCGTGGATAGCCACCACATTGGCCCCTGGCAAAGTCTCTCCAGCATCATCAGTCACAGTTCCCTGCATACTCGCAGTGGTCACCCCCTGGGAGTAGACCGATCCTGTTATAAACAGGAATGCAAGCAGTTGGAAAAGTTGCTTTGGTAGTTGTTGTTTCATCGTATTGTGGTTAGATGTTTAAATTGTGTTCTATCTTGCGTTAGTATCAAGCATAAACTAATACAAAGGTATAGGGTCAAATTGGGAAAGCTCTTTTGGAATTGTTAAGTTTTGCACTTGGGTCACAAAAGTAGTTAACAATTTGATAACTTATAAACTGCTGGAAAGTTTTAACTTCAACGAAATTATCCGTCAATTCAAACTATTATTTCTCATTTCCTTCATTTTATAGGTAAAAATTCTAAATACTTAACATTCCAGTTAGTCAGCATTGGGGAGATTGCCTCGATTATCCTGACGAATTATCCCAAGATTTACAGAGCTGTTTTTTTCTGTTTATATTTATCCCCCCATCCAACCACAAAAATAATGCAAAGAAAAGAGGTCCTCTGGCTTTACGTTTTTTTATTATTCGCTGTAGTGGACATGACCTTGCTGATCCAGGGTTTTTACAAGTTGAGGGTTTTTACGAAGCCCTTTTTGATGCTCATCCTGCTGTTTTATTTTTTGCAAACCACCAAATTGATCAAAGGGAGCCTGTTGAGAAAGTGTGTGGCAGCCGCCCTGCTTTTTGCTGCCATTGGGGACACCTTACTACTATTTCCCAATTTGCTGCTTTTCGGTATGGGGGCATTTTTCATGACCCATATCTGCTATATTATTGCATTTAAGCTTACCCAAGACCATACCTTTAATCCCTTGCAGGTCAACTTTGTGAAAATGTTTTTATACAACCTCCCTATCTACATTGGGGCAGCATTCGTCTATTTCTTGATCCATAATAACCTTCAGGAATTGAAGATACCTGTGGTAATCTACCTATTGGCCATTGTGATGATGGCCACCTTGGCAAGGGAGCGCTATGGAAGAACCCATCCCTCCAGCTTTTGGCAGGTTTTTATCGGTGCGTTGTTGTTTTTGATCTCTGATGCAGTGCTGGCATTGGACCTTTTCTTTAAGCCCATCTACGATGCGGAAATTCTGGTAATGGGTACGTACATGATCGCCCAATTATTGATTCTCATGGGCATTAGGAGCCATTTGGTATCCCTTAAAAAATAATTGGCCCTCCCTTGTGCTAAAGGAGGGCCTAAACCCTGAGGTCAGTTCTCTTTTATTTGTTTCTCCAATAATTGGATAGATAATTCCTTAAGTTGATCATTGGATATCTTGGACGGCGAATCGATCATTACATCCCTTCCACTATTGTTTTTTGGAAAAGCAATGTAATCTCTGATGGAATCACTACCTCCAAATATGGCACAAAGACGATCAAAACCGAAGGCTATCCCTCCGTGTGGAGGTGCCCCATACTCGAAAGCTTCCATCAAAAAACCAAATTGTGCCTTGGCCTCTTCCGCTGTAAACCCAAGTTTTTTGAACATCAATGCCTGCAGTTCTTTGTCATGAATCCGGATGGACCCACCTCCGATTTCCACCCCGTTAATCACCAAATCATAAGCATTGGCCCTTACCTTTTCTGGTGCAGTATCCAGTAAATCAATGTCTTCCGTTTTTGGAGAAGTGAATGGATGGTGCATGGCATGATAACGCTGGGTATCATCATCCCATTCCAACAATGGAAAATCCAGAACCCAAAGGGGTTTGTAGACCGTTTTATCCCTAAGACCAAGCTCTTCACCTAATTTTAGCCGAAGTTCTGAAAGTTGTTTACGAACGGTGTCAGTGGGGCCGGAAAGCACCAATAGTAGGTCACCCGGCACCGCACCCATTTTATCCGCCCAATCACCCAGGGCAGCCTGATCAAAAAACTTGTCCACGGTAGACTTGTAGGTACCATCTTCATTGCACTTTACATAGACCAAACCCTTAGCCCCTATTTGAGGCCTTTTCACCCAGTCCGTCAATGCATCTAATTGCTTGCGGGTATAGGTTGCTGCACCCTTGGCACATATCCCCACTACCAGTTCTGCTTCATCAAAAACCTTAAATCCTTTTCCCTGCGCTACATCGTTCAATTCTTCGAATTTCATATCAAAGCGGATATCCGGCTTATCATTCCCATAGAGACGCAAAGCATCCGCATAGTCCATGCGTTCAAATTCCCCAAGCTCCAAGCCTTTAACCTCACGGAACAGGTGTCTTATCAAGCCTTCAAAGATGCTTAATATATCTTCTTGATCTACAAATGACAATTCGCAATCGATTTGGGTAAATTCAGGCTGCCTGTCTGCACGAAGGTCCTCATCCCTGAAGCATTTCACGATTTGAAAATATCGGTCAAACCCACTTACCATAAGTAGTTGCTTGAAGGTTTGTGGGGATTGTGGCAACGCATAAAACTCACCAGGATTGATCCTGCTGGGCACCACAAAGTCCCGGGCCCCTTCCGGCGTGGATTTTATCAACACGGGAGTTTCCACTTCCATAAAGCCTTCCCCGTCCATGTATTTCCGGGTTTCCTGCATCATCTTATGCCTAAGCTGTAGTTTCTTCCTCACCAGTGGCCTGCGCAAATCCAAATACCTGAATTTCATGCGTAAATCCTCTCCACCATCCGTCTCATCCTCTATAATGAAAGGCGGTACTTTGGCTTTGTTCAAAATGGAAACCTCAGAAGTCTTCACCTCAATGTCTCCCGTGGGCATCTTATCATTTTTAGAAGCCCTTTCTATTACAATCCCTTTGGCTTGTATTACAAATTCCCTTCCCAGGGATGCGGCTTTATCCAACAAGCTTTCTTGGGTTGCTCCTTCTTCAAAAATAAGCTGGGTCACCCCGTATCGATCCCTCAAATCTACCCAAACAAGCCCTCCTTTATTTCTGACTCTTTGCACCCATCCTGCCAGGGTAACTTCTTTATTTGTATCTTTAAGTCTAAGTTCTCCACAAGTGTGCGTTCTCAGCATATAATTTGGCTTTATGATTCTAATGAATCGCCAAAGATAATGATTCACTTTCTAGTTTGCTAGAAGGGCTTTTAAAGATTATTAGCAGCCTTAATTAATATTTTCGGCCAAATCCTTGGATTTTCTGGAAAAAATAGGCTTCTTTTGTAAAAAATTAGTTTATCAGTTACAATTAAAACTATTTGAAAAGCATGATTAAAGGGAAGAATTTTTTGTGGGCGTTGGGAGTATGTGCTTTAATTTTCGGATATTATCATTTCCAGTTCGATAACAGTGAAGTTGTCAAAGAAGAATTTGAGAAGGATGATGACCTGATGGAGGAAATTGCGGAGGTGGCTGAACAGTTGCTTTTCGGGATTAATGTGGATAGCCTTGAGGTGATCGAAGGTGTGGTAAAAAGAAATCAAACCCTGTCAAGCATTTTATCACCTTTGAACGTATCCCTTCAGACAATTGATCTAATTGCAAGAAAGTCCAGGGAAGTTTTTGACGTGAGAAGGATTGCCTTCAATAAGAAGTACACGGTACTTACGCCCAAGGACACCTTGCAGCCACAGTATTTTATTTATGAACCAAATCCCATGGAGTATGTGGTCTTCAAATTGGACCAGGAGGAAGACATAGAAATTTATTTGGAAAACAAACCGGTAGAAATCAACAAAAGGGAAGTTGGGGGCGTAATTTCCAAGTCCTTGTATGTAAACATGGTAGAACTCGGATTGTCCCCGGATTTGATCGATCAATTTGCGGACCTGTATGGGTGGACTGTTGATTTCCAGCGGTTGCAAAAAGGAGATAAATTCAAGGTTATTTTCAATGAACAATTGGTGGATGGACAAGTAGTGGGCATTGAAAATATTGAGGCCGCATATTTTGAACATATGGGCGATGGCACTCATGCCATACCATTTGTACAAAATGGGCAACTATCCTTTTTTGATGAAGAGGGAGAAAGCCTGAAAAAGGCTTTTTTGAGAGATCCATTGAAATTTACCAGGATCAGCTCCAGATATAACCTTAACCGCTTCCATCCTGTCCAAAAGAGGTATAAACCCCATCTGGGCACAGATTATGCCGCCCCTACCGGAACTGAAATCCGTTCGGTCGGAGATGGTACAGTAGTGGAGGCCAGATATACCTCCGGCAATGGTAATTATGTGAAAATCCGTCACAATGGCACCTATACTACGCAATATCTTCATATGTCCAAATTCGGAAAAGGCGTTAAGGCTGGCACTAGAGTAAAACAAGGCCAGGTAATCGGCTATGTGGGAAGTACCGGATTGGCCACAGGCCCACACCTTTGTTTCAGGTTTTGGAAGCATGGGAAACAGGTGGATTGGCTGAAGGAAAAAATCCCACCCGCTGAACCTATTGCCGAAGAAAACAAACTGGCCTTCGCAAATAAGATGAATGAAATCCTACAGGTAATCGCTGCTATTCCTTACTCTGAGCCCGTAGAACTACTTACAAGTAATTGAACCAATATTTCCAGGTGTGGATACAATCCTACTAAAATCGACCCGTTTTCAGGTACATTGAAAACGGGTTTTTTTATTTTCCCGACAGGGCATTTACCTACTGCAACAAATTCAGCCCCTAAAATAAATGAATAAAGCATTAGATGATGTAATAAGTTATCCGGGATAACCCCAATTACTTGATCTAAACGCTGTTAAGCATGCAACTGACTGAAATTTTAACCCTTTGTAGGTAAATAAAACCCATGATCATTTTATAAAAAGAGGGCTTGATTGAAAAACCAAGCCCTCTTTTTATTGATGGGGATCCCACCCTACCTAATCTGCTTCGTCCAGTCTTTGTTAAGCTCCGGAAGCGATAATTCTGTTCTTCTATTGATTCTATGCATGGCAGGGGTACAGGTGATGGAATCACAGTCATGAATGGGGTTAGATTTGCCAAAAAACTCATAGACCAAACGCTCCGAGGCAATTCCCCTTGCCTCCAAGTATTCCTTGACCACCTTGGCCCTTTTTTCCGATAAGAGCATATTGTATTTATCCGACCCTCTATTATCTGTGTGCCCCCTGATAAACAGTCTTTGCGACAACATATTTTCAAGCATCAGTGCCACCCTTTCCAGAGACTGCATTTCTGCAGCAGTGAGATCGCTTCTATCGAACCCAAAATGAATGGTGGGCATTTCCATAGGAACCTGTATATTGCTGATGTCACAAAGGTCTATGCCTTCTAGTTCTGGAGGCATGTCATAAGCTTTCCCTTCTTCTGGAAAGGCCAACAGTATCATTTCACTCCTCCTGTTGAGTTGGTGCTTATCCTCTGGGCAGGGGACGCCGTCACCACAGTCATTGACAAGGTCCTCCTCACCGTACCATTCCGCCCTTACCCTGGAGCGTGAGATACCAAACTTACTCAGATAATCACGTACTGCAGAAGCCCTCCTTTCACTGAGTGCCTTGTTATATTCTTTTGAAGCCCTGGCATCCGCATGGGCCCCGACTGAAATATCCAGAAAACCATACGAACGCAACAACTCTCCAATTTTATCAAGGTTGGCCTCTGCATCTGACCTTATTTCGGCTTTATCCAGGTCATAATACACTAAATCCACATATACTGCTGTTTGATAAGGAATTCTCACCAATTGAAATTCCTTATTCAGTTCTTCACCGCTTAAATTCCTTGTGCTAATGGACTTGTCTTTAAGAGCAAAGTAGCCTTTACCTTTAATATGAAGCTCATAGCTTTCATCGGGTGCAAGCTCGGCGGTAAATGTGCCTTTACCATCCTGATGGGTCTCTATTAATACCCTATCAGCTCCTTGCATCAATACAACCTCCAAGGATCCGGTAATCAGTTTACCATCACAGCCAATTACCTGAGCCCTTAGTCTTTTGTACAATTCTAATTCTTCCATTTTGAAGATGTCATCAAGCCCCTTGCTGTCAGGTCGGTTGCTGGCCAGAAATATCTCCCCATCACCGGAAAGGTATATGCCAAAATCATCTTGAGGAGAGTTATAGGGAATACCTAAATTTTTCACCCCTGAGAAACCACCATTAGAAATTGCGGCCACGAATAGGTCAAGCCCCCCTAAACCTATATGACCATCGGAAGAGAAATATAATTTACCATTATGAGTGAAAGGATCCCTTTCATCACCCTCTGTATTTATGGTGCTGCCTAGGTTAACTGGCTCAGAAAAGGAAAAATCCTCATCAAAATCTACATAATAAAGATCCAACCCTCCAAATCCACCGGGCATGTCTGATGAAAAATATAACCGATTTTGATTCTCATCCACAAATGGACTAATCACCGCATGAGATAATGCCTCATTATAAGGAAATGCATGATAATCGGTTAATTCCCCATCTTGCCCAATCCTACTAAAATAAAGTTCAGGCTGTACCGTGTAGTTTTTTGATTTGCGGATTTTCCTGGTGACGGTATAAAACACAATTGGCTGATCTTTTAAGAAAAAGGGGTCTGTTACGTGAAAAACATCGGGAACGGGCACATTGAAAGGGGTGATCACCCCATCCTTATCCTTTTTAAATACCCCAAGAAAATCCCGTCCCGTCCAGTCAGAGGATTTATCAAAGTATCGGTAGCTCTTGTCAATGCGTAACCCTCTCTTCCTTCTTGGTGTAACATCTCCTCTATCGGAGGAAAAGTAGGTGTTTCCTTGGGCATCCATGGTGATGCCAAACTCGGCGTTGGAGGTATTGATAGAACTAAGCCCCACCAACTCGGCTTTAGAAGGGTTTTCATACCAGTGCCGAAGGGAATCCAATTCGAGATTTTTGAGTGGTGGTGCTTCCACACTACCCAGAGAATCCAGGGCTCTCTTCACCTCTTCTGTCTCACCTGCTTGATTAGCCGAAGCGATGTATTTCAATAGATCAGATTTTTCTGATTCAGGGAAATTGATGGCTTTCTTTCGCCATTCATAAGCCTTTTCGTAGTTACGTAACTTTTCATAAGCCTCCGCTGCACCTACGGCCGCCCTATAGGTTTGCCTTCTGGTATAGGCCTTTTCAAACCCTTGGCCCGCTTCCATATGGTTCCCTTCCTCCACTTTTCTTTCTGCATACCTTAACAGCCCCTGCTGAGCCATGGTGCTAATGGTGAGGAATGTGCTAAAACCAGCAATTACTATAAGTGTAAAAATCCTTTTCATAATCAGAACCATCTGGGGTTTTTCATATTCACCTTCCTAGGCGCTATATAATAGCCAAGTGAAATTTCATGAGAATTATTCCTTAGACCGCTAAGAACGTTCGTTTGCAGGTCGTACGCGTAGCCTACCCTTAGATTTTCGGTGGCAAACAGCTCTAAAATCAGGGCTACCGCATTTCTGGAAGAAAGGTTTGCCGGGAAGAAACTCTGGTCTAGCCTAAAGTTCGTCCTGTAGGAGGCCCCTGCCCAAAGCCTGTCCAGAAATAAAAACATCCCATTAAGGTCCAGGTTAGTGGGGCCATTTTCACTGTGCCTGATCAAGAAAGACGGTTTGAATTGAACACTTTCAGAAAGGGGCACCAATCCTCCAGCAGTGAGGTAATAATGCACATCATGGTAGGCCAATGCTACTGCCTCATTTTCAAGGTTGCTTTTTCCAACCAAATTAAATGCGCTAAATCCTGCGTAGAACCCAGGAGTATGGAAAAAGACCCCCATGTTTAAATTAGGGGTAAATAAATTCACAACCCCCAGGGGGATGTCCGGGTCATCTAAATCATTGGGGTTAAACATAGACCCGTCTATGGCGTATTCCACTACCCCACCACTTGCACCGAAACCCAGGAAGGAGTTTTCTCCAGTTTGGATGCGGTAGGCATAGGTGAGCATGCCTGCATTTGTTTTTGCCGGACCCATTTGATCAGAAAGAAACGATGCCCCAAATCCCATCAGTCCCTCATTGGCACTGAAATCAGCCGTTACCGTAAAGGTAGTGGGAGCACCAGGAAAACCCACCCACTGGCTTCTATAGGTAGATTGGATGTAGTGTTCCCCTTTGTACCCAGCATATCCCGGATTAATATGCAGCCCATTGAACATGTATTGACTAAACTGGGGCAATTGTTGTGTCCAGCCATTGCTTCCAATCCCCGCTAAAAGCAAAATGGTCAAAATCAAATACTTAAAAATGCTTTTCATTTACTTTCTTGTTTTTGTCCTGCCCGACCATCAAGCCTTGGCAAAACTCATTTACAACAGAACCTCCCATTACTTATATCACAAAAGATAGAGAGTAAGGTTTATTTTATCACTTGAACCCAACCCTTGTACCTTTGCTCATTCCCTTGACTATCAACGATTTCTAATACATATAAATAAGATCCAGCATTGAGCCCCTCTGCCGACCAATCGTTTTGATAATTTTCTGACTCGTATACATGATCCCCATTCCGGTTCATTATAGTCAATTTATGCGAGGCAAACCTTTGGATCCCATTGATCACAAAGCTGTCATTCTTACCATCCAGATTACCAGGAGTAATCACATTCGGGATAAAAAATTCCCTGATTTGATTAGTGTCCGTAGCTTGGTTTTCCGGTGACATTAGCACTTGGTCATCGCCAACCTCTAGAGAAACTGTGTTTGTAATAGGACCAACTTGCTGCGCAAGTACCCTAATGGTAAACTTAAGCGACTGTCCAGCCTCCAAACTGGGTATCCCCCAGTTTATCAAGCCATTGGAAACCACTGCATCTATATCGGGGCCTTCTGTAGTAAAATCAATGAAGCTTACTCCGCTTGGCAATTGGTCGGAAATAAGGATTTGCTCTGCGGTGGTATTACCTACATTGGCCACTGTGATTTCATAGAGGAACTCATTGCCTTCATAGATTTCCAAATCAAAAGAAGTTTTGTCTATAGCCAAATCCACAGACCTTGCAATAACTTCAACCGGGGGTGCCTCCGCTTGATCTGTGTAATCTCCGATGGTTACGGCCACTTGGTTAACATATTGTCCGATTGCCAGAGCCATGGTCTCCACTGTAATGGTGGCACTTTCCCCAGCTGATAATTGGGATATCATCCATTCATTTGTATTAGAAGGTTCAGGATTAGCGGATAAATACATTAAACCTTCTGGGAGTAAATCTTCCACAAGCACATCTTTCAAGGAGAATTCACTTTCATTGGCCAATTCTATAATAAAGGTAACCATAGCTCCAACAGGTACCTCTGTTTCATCTGGCACCTTTGAAATATTGAGTAAGATAGGTCTCACAACGACCCTCACTATAGCCTGGTCGCAAATCACCTCGTCTACGTCATCACAAATCCGGTAGGAAAATTGATCCTGTCCTGTGAAATTAACATCCGGCTTATAAGAAATGGTACCATCTGAATTTACAGTTGCAGTCCCGTTTGCCGGTTCATCAATTAGCTGCAAAGTTTGCACGGCGAAGGCACCATCATCAATGAAATCGTTGGCTAAGACCTGGATGTTCACCGGTTGGTTTTGATTGGTCACTGCCTCATCGTCCTCTGCGATGACTTGAAAAGCCACAAGTTCCACAAAAATATTACCTTGATCCCTATTATCAGGGTTTATGGTTTCTACCAGCTCATAAGTAAGTGTATAATTCCCCTCAGGAAGGCCTTCAGGGAAAATAAGGTCTCCATTTTCATTCAATGTGATCCCCTCCAGTCCTGCATCATCCACCAATACTGCAAAAACCCTGTCCTCTTCTACCGGTTCTCCGTTTAAGAGGTCATTATCTAAAACATTACCAACGAGCCCAGGCCTCCTGGTATTAAAAAACCCAAACTCATCATCTACTGCCTCAAGCCTTGTTTCATTCACAAAAATAGTGACTTTGGCCTGGTCACATTTTTCGGGAGCCTCACTATCACAGATTTGATAAGTCATTTCAAAAACACCATTGGGTATGCCAGGGGCTACATCCACACTGCCATCCTCATTTAAGATCAAAAAGCCCCCAGTTTCATTTTCTAGCTCCGATAGGACAACATCCTCGATTAGAGCCGGCAACCCATTAAGGAGGTCATTGTCAAGGACATTAAGGATATTTTCTTGTCCAAAACTATCTTCAAGAGTAGCATTATCATCAAAAGCCTCTGGCTTGTATTCAATTACCTCTACAGTCACCGTAGCTTGGTCAAATTCATCTTCTGCTGTTCTGATCTCATAAACAGCGGTGTAGACTCCTGGCTCAGTGTCTGGAAGCACATCCACAGTTCCATCACTGTTTAAAATCACGTTGCTATGGTCAAAGGCTTCGATTACACTGAACTGAACATCTATGGGATTTAGGGGGAACCCGTTAAGTTCATCATTATCGAGGACATTAATTAGGCCTGTTCCTCCTGTTTCACTATTCACTCTTTCCACAATTTCATTTGTAGCACTTAGGGCATTCACGAAAAAAACCACGTTCCCATCTGCCTCATCTACGCTTATGATTCGAATACCGTGAACAGGTTCAGGTGATTCAAAAAGCATCGGTGAAAATAATATCAACCATTGGGTTTGAGAAGGAATATTCGTCATGTGGTTAACCCCAGAGTCCCATTGCCAACCTCTTACATCAATTGTTTTTGCCCTTTCAATGGGATCCCCGTTTCTGTTCAGAGCTATAAAATTCGTAGGGGAATTACCCCCTCTTTCAGTATACAACAAAAACCCTGATGTCACAATTTGATCCGGGTACATGAGATCCACAAATCGTTCACCATCCGGAATTGAAGGTTGTCCTCCTATATCCCAATAAGACCTTAAATCCGGGGTAGATACCACATCAGCTAAGCTTTCGAAAAAATCTGGACTAGTATGGCTAACATTTTCGTCATTATACCTCACCACGAAAATTGACCATGGGGCCACCTGATCCGTTCCAATCACCGGATTAGGATTTGTGACAGTTGGCCTTCTTGTCGTGGCGAAAATTCTTCTCGAATCCTCTAGCTCCAAGTATTTTATCAACGCTCTGGCATCCGGAGGCGGCGGGTTTTCATTTTCTAGAGGAGATTCCTGAATGATATCTTCCCCTCCAACCTCCAATACCACTTTGGAAATGTTTACATTGTTTTCGGTCTCCGTAACTATCACACTGCCCTGTTGAGCCAAAAGGTGACCAGGGGCTGCATTCAACCAAATAAAAAGACAAACCACACCCGCCCTTATGAAAGTAAAGTGGGAGAGTTCACCGAAGTAAACCATAAAATTTCTCATATAATTGCCTAATTGATTAAAAAACTGCTTTCATCATTATCCCCGCCAAAAGGTAATAAGATTAAAATTTGCCAAAACCCTATCCTACTCCTTCCTGGGAATAATAAAATAATCTTAGTACTATGAAGAGTAAACATAATGAAATTTTTATAAATTTCAATTTATGCAAAGAGGAACAGGTGTACCTTTAAGCCCTGCTCCTCTAATTTTTAAATCCCTCATTCTAGGTAAACTGCCTTTCCCAAGCCCTGCACTTTACCTAAAACATGTTTACTCATTCTTTAATATTCAGCAACTTTTCATCAGACCTATAGCCATCTTTGTCCAAATACCAATCCTCATAGGCGGTTCCATTTGAGATCACCCATTCAAAAAATTTCTTGTATCCAGAAGTAAAAGGAACGGCTTCCACCATATATGGGATGGAGGTGCTGATGTTCAATGCCCACGGCAAGTAGTTTCCCTTGCTTTTATAGGTGTAACTTGGCCCTTGGTCTGAGCTGTCATCCAAAGTCCCGAAAAGTTCCCTATCTGCCAAAGAAGTAGGCTGTTTTCCTGGAAGGTGCACCTCAACCTCCCTATTTTGATTGGCGATGAGGAAGGGGTTAAAATTATGAGGACCTATTTCTCCCAAAGTCACTGCCCCACCGGGAGCAGATTTACCGTCTTCCTTCAATGTGACCGTTACCTTCTGCCTTACTATTTCCCTAAATGGCCCACCAGGGGTTACATTCACCCCGGTTGCTCCCTGACCGGTGTGGGGCAGTACATTAAAAACATCATCAAAAGGTATATAAGTAAGGTGTTCAACGCCTGCCTCTAGACCATTGGACAGAAATTTATGAATGCTTCCTGCTTTAATTTCAGTACCGGATACCTTTAATACTTTATCCGGTGAAATTCCGCTAAACTCAATGCCGAAGCCATTTCTATAACCTGCGCCAGATGCCCTGGTTTTCAGTTCAGTGATGATTTCCACTACCTCTCCCTTGGCATCCGTTACCCTGTTGATGCGGTAATCAACTACCAAATCGTTGAAATCGTAATCCCCAAGTGAGGGCCATAAGTCTTCAAAAAGTAGGGTTCCAAAACCTTCTGCTGGAAAATGGTTGTCAAAAGCCCTGTGTGGATCATTGGGGTAATCATCCTCTTCATCGGGTACTCCATCCCCATCCGTATCCTTCATATCGTTTATCGGCAAACAATCGTTAGATGGATCCGCTGCATATTGCCCTGGAATACTAATGTTATCAAAACCTACTCGGGCTGTGCCACCTGTACCTACAAAACTAAAGAAGATTTTCACGGTTTTCCCCACTATTTCTTCAGGTACTTTAACACTTACATTATGAACCTCTGTTTGCCCATTGATTGGATTTGGGAAATTAAAGGTCTCAATCAATTCTTCGTCACCATGCCCTTGATCTTGCCCGTTCACATAAGGAATATACTGAACGATTATATCCCTGTTACCACCAGGATTTCCATCCAGCCTGGCATCAAAGCTGATCTGTCCATCGCTCACCGTCACCCAAGGGGACATCAACCATACTGCCTTGTTTGACTCATTTGTTACCTGATTGGTCCTAAAGCTGTAATTACCACTAATTAAAGAAGAGGAATGATTGCTTACTGTTACTGCGCCCATTGACCAGCACCTGGCGAAATATAAATCCCTGTCTCCCAATTCAGCATCATTGGTAACCGTTTTTTCTGTTCTAGCATTGATCTGAGCTAAGGCGGAAAAGATGATAGAATTGATCCCGATCAAAAGTATTATTAGCTTTTTCATTGTTTCTGGTCATTAAAAATTAAAGTATGTCACTGTCATCCACTTCAGGTAAAAAGTCGAAAGTGATCTCCTCCCCTTTTATTTCCGCCTTTTTTTGGATATTCCCAAATCCCAATATCAAGTATTTAATGTGATTGGGCAATTCAAGGCTTATCTCAACATCCTCAGAAATAGAATGAAAGCCTGAATAATATACATGACCGTCAGCATCCGACAAATTAAGCCTCCTATTTAATTCAACAGGGAACCCGGATAAACCTGAAACCTTTACCTCAGTAGCTTTGGATGTGGCCCAATTGAAACCGGCATTGGCTTTTAGCTCCTCGATTTCACCTTGGTTACCCAAGGACACCCGATCATTCTCATCAGGCATACATGCAAACACGGCACTTAAGACAATAATGGCAGAAAAAATATGCCTGCCCAATTTTTTGGTTTTCATGTTTATAGATTTATTATTTTGATAAGCTGTTACATTTTTCACGATACTAAATTCAATATTTCTTTTGGTAATTAGGGAAATAATCGACTAATGAGGAATTACCAACGGTCAAGAAGTTTAATCCTTGGTCAAAAAATACCGGGGTAAAGTCTTTGGAGGGAAAATGAATGGATAAGCATGCCATGGGAATAAAAAATAGTAATGAATGCCAGTAAATAGGGTTTTTAAATATATGCTCCTAAATATAGAGAATCCCTCCTCCGGCGTAAAATTCTTTTCAATAATTTTAAATGGGCAAGCCCACAAAACAGGTATCAGCATTCTATTGACATTTTTATATATCCAAGAAATCTTTCACGGCATAATACTTGTTTTGATGAGGTAAAAATGCACTTGATCACGAATAAAAACGTAAAAATGGTTAATCTAAGACCGTACTTGGTCACTTTCATCCTGATGATGCCCTTATTATCCTGTGAGATCCCGGCAGAAGAAAGCCCTAATCCCACCCCTGGCCTAATTGATAGCGAAGAGATTTCATTTCAAATTGACACCTTGTACACTCGGTTAGAAAACCCTTGGGCCATGGCCTGGCTTCCCGATGGTCGGATGCTGATCACGGAAAGAAAAGGTGAAATTCTGGTTTTTGAACAAGATGAATTTATCGGGGAAAGGTTGGAGGGCCTCCCTGAGGTTTTTAATGTCAACCAAGCTGGTTTATTAGACTTGGTAACCCACCCTGACATAACAGAAAATGGATGGTTATACATTGCCTATGCAAAGGTGGTAGAGGGAGGAGGCGCCACAGCCATTATGAGGTTTAAATTAGATGGCAACACTGTGGCGAACACAGAGGAGTTGATAGTCACAGCACCGGCACATCCTGGAGGAAGACATTATGGTAGCAGGATCATCTTCGATAACGACCGATACTTGTACTTCAGCAACGGGGACAGAGGGAATAACCCCCAAAATGCCCAGGAACTGAATAATTCCCATGGAAAGATCCATAGGATATACGATAATGGGCAAATCCCGGAAGACAACCCTTTCGTAAACGTCCCCGGGGCAATTCCCAGTATTTGGACCTATGGGAACAGAAACCCTCAAGGGCTGGTGTATGACCGGGAGCATGACAGAATATGGGAAATCGACCACGGCCCCAAAGGAGGTGACGAAATCAACCTTATTGAAAAGGGAAATAATTATGGATGGCCTGTAATCACCCATGGAATTGATTATGACGGCTCCATTATCAGTGAAAAAACCGAAAAAGAAGGAATGGAACAACCCGTTCACTACTGGGATCCCTCCATTGCCCCATGTGGATCAATGTTAGTCACTTCTGACCAATACCCCGAATGGAAAGGAAACCTATTAATAGGAGCCTTGGCTGGCCAACATATCAACCGGGTAGAACTAGATGGCACCTCATATGTACGCGAGGAAAGACTTCTGCAAGGTATAGGTAGGGTAAGGGACGTAGCCCAGAGTCCTGATGGTTTTATTTACGCAATTACCGAGGGCTCTGGGCTATTGATCAAAATCCTTCCGGAAGATTAATATCAGAAGGTAAACCTGACCGACAAGGCCACCTCATCTCCCCAGAAACCTGCTCCATGAGTGATGTTAAATGCGGGCTTATAATCCAATGATAAATTGATTGGGGCTCCTTCGAACTTATAATCCAGTCCAATTATTCCCACTACACCCAGTACAGTGCCTCCACTATAACTAGCATCAGACCAGGGTGGAGGGGTTCCGGGTCTTTGGTTCCAAGCTCCAATATGAGCTCCTCCTCCATAAAACCAGCGCATTCCCCTTATCTCGCGCACATTTCTATGTACCTCATACAATCCCGTCACCAATAAACCATTCCATCGGGTATGGAGTATACCTTCCAGGGCAACATCATCTTGGATAAAGTGTTTTAAGGTTAGGCCATTGGAGACTCCTAACCTCAACCCCACTCCCGTAGAATAGGTTTGTGCCTGAGATGTGGTGCTGAGCATCCACAAGGTCAGAGCTACTATCAATACACAAAGTTCTTTAAACATAATCAATGATACACTAATTGAAACAATAGTTAAAACATAATGACCCCTTCTGGGCAAACACATCCATTCATTTTAATATCATGAGCTTCACTGGGCAACTTTTTCTCAGGAAGGAAAAAAGACAACCCTAGTTTGAAAGGCTCAGGATGCAGTTTGGACAAAAACTTGTCATAATATCCAAAACCATAACCAAGTCTTGTGCCAAAACGGTCGTAGGCTAGCAATGGTAAGATGACAAGATCCAACTTCACATCCTTAGCCAAAATTAATGGCCTTGGAACAGGAATACCTTTCTCATCAGCCGCAAATTTACTTCCTTTTGGCAAATAAACAGTATTCATGTTCATAGTATTAAAATCAGTAATAGAGGAAAAGCAACTATACCCTTCTTTTTGCAGCTTGCTCAATAGACCAAAAGTATCCACCTCCCTTAAGTGTTTTATGGGAAGGTAAAGGTGGATATTCGATTTGGGGAATTTTTTTTCTATGTAGGAAAAAGCAAGTTTACCTATCTTTTTAGATTGAATTTCTATTGCTGCCTCATCAAAATGTTCCCTTCTGTTCTTAAAGATCCGACGGAACTCAGTTTTTGTTTTCATTTTCTACCAGCACGATCATTTTTGGATCCAGCGGATCCAAGTGGCCAAACAGCTCTTCAACAAAACCTGGGGATCCCAAATAAAAATTTAGCAGATTACATTTTCTTTCTTGCGGAACTCCTCCTGGGAATAAGCCTTCCTTGACCTCCTTTATCTGCCTTACTAAATCTTTTTGCTTTTCTTCTTCGGCTTTGCGTAATTTCTGACCCAGATGGTGTAAAATGTCCTGGGTTCTTTTCCCCGCAGCTGCAGCTGCAGCCTCCAGCGTGGGATCTACCCTCTTTGATTTCTCCACTAATGCCGCATACAACTGCTCCAATTTCCTGGATTCACCGTTCAAGCGCACATCCTCCCTCGCATGTTTCATCACCCAGTATTTGCGCAATTCTACATAGGGCTTAAACAGTTCTTTAGCATCCATACCTATTTTATCCATTTTACGTTTCAGTTTGTTTGGAATTACCAAAACGAAATTACGGGCCATCACGATGGGAAATTGAATTTGATAATTGTCAAAGACGGTCTTTAGCTGAAACCAATAGGCAAGTTCAGCAGGCCCACCCAGGTATGCCAGGTTAGGCAATATGCATTCCTGATACAGAGGTCTCATCACCACATTGGGACTAAACCGTTCAGGAAATTCCCTTATTTCCGATTTAAGGGAGTCTTCCGTCCAGCGCATTTCTTTGTTTATTACCTCAAAATTCTCCCCTACCTTAACGATTCGTTCCCTTAAACCTTCCCTGATGTAAAAAAAGTTGATCTCCCGGGGAAAAACCTGCGCCTTATACCCTAAATTCTCCAGTTTTTTGTTTTGGGATTGAATGAGGTCATTGGCTTTTTGAGTAAAAATATCTGACTCCATCACCTCCCTAAATTGATGCTTCAAGGCCTTTTCGTTGGCGTCTATAATAAGTAAGCCTTCATCCCCAAATAGATGATCCACCAATTTCCTGGTAGCCATGGAAAGGTTTGGACTTTCTTCGTAGGCCATCCTGAAAAAATCGGGAAGAAACTGCCACTCCTTGAGAGATTTCCTAAGTTCATCATCGATCCTGAATTGGCCCACGGGACCGGATTGATTAGAGTTCCACTGATAGTTTTTCTCATCAAAATGAAAGTGGTTGATTTCTGCAAAATCATGGTCTTCAGTGGCCATCCAATACACTGGTACAAAATCATAGTTGGGGTAAGCCTCTTTTAATCTCCTTGCTAAATTAATGGTGGAGATGATTTTGTAGATAAAGTAGAGTGGCCCGGACATAAGGTTCAGTTGGTGTCCGGTGGTGACCGTGAAAGTGGTAGGATGCCTTAGGGCTTTGATGTTTGCTTCCACCTTTTCCCTTAGGGGCATATCATTATACTGATTTGCAAAAGTATCTGCCAAAAGGCCCCTTTTCTCCTGTCCAAAAATCCTGGCATGAATGCCTTTTTCAAAGTTCTCCAAGGTTGGATAGCGCTGATAGAAGGGTTGTAATTGGGATTCTTGACGAAGGTAATCTAAAAACAAAGTGGAAAACTGTCCGGTACACTCCGGTTCAACGGTGGACTTGATCATGGGCTAATGAATTTTTCCTTCATTTTAGGTGGTTACAGGGTCAAAACCTGATAATTCTTTCGATAGTTCTGAAAATTCGATTCTTTACAAGAGCGGTAAATCTACATATTTTAGTGCATAAAAATAAACCCTCCCCCGTTACCGTATGGGATATAATACCCCATGTGTTCAAAGGGCTGAATGCAAAAATATGAAAGTCCAATGTCAGTTTCCAAAAATTGTGCTTGCGCTATTCCATAGAAGAGGAAAGATACGAGTAGCAAAACACCTTTTCGAATGGCATGTAATTGCATGTTTTTCAACCATTAAAACGATTTTTTATTGAAAACAGTTGCTTTATATCCCGCTATACATAATAAAAAAAATTATGTAACAAGAAGTGAGGCTCACTCAGTAAGTTTGCATAAACCATTCGATGGATCATGACTAAGAAAATTGAATTGCCCGTAACCGGAATGAGTTGTGCTGCATGTGCAGTAAGCGTGGAATCTTCCCTGGCCAAGGCTAAAGGGGTAAAGCAGGCAAGCGTCAATTTTGCGACACAATCTGCCACTGTGGACCTGGAAGATGATAATGTTTCACTTCCTACTTTAAAAGAGATGGTGAAAAAGGCAGGCTATGATTTGATCATTGAAGGGCATGGGCAGGGAGACTCGGAGCAGATACATCTCAGGCAATTTGAATCCTTAAAAAAAAACACACTGTATTCGGGGATATTGGCTTTCCCTGTGTTTCTTATAGGGATGTTTTGGATGGACATGCCCAATGGCAATTATCTCATGTGGGCACTTACCACTCCTATTCTGCTGGTCTTTGGGCGCTCTTTTTTCATCAATGCCCTAAAACAGACCAGGCAGTTTAGGGCTAATATGGATACCTTGGTGGCACTAAGTACCGGGATTGCTTACCTTTACAGTACTTGGAACACTTTTTTCCCTGAATGGCTGATCAATAGGGGTTTTGTGCCACATGTCTATTTCGAGACGGCCGCTGTGATCATATTTTTTATTCTTTTAGGCAGAACCTTGGAAGCTAAAGCAAAAGCAGGGACTGGTGAGGCCTTAAAAAAACTAATGGGCATGCAATCGAATAAAGTGCTGCTCGTCGTTGGCCAGGAGCATAAGGAAGTAGACGTCAAGGAGGTGAGGCCTGGTGATCAAATTTTTGTGAAGCCCGGTCAAAAAATCCCACTGGACGGGAGAATTGTTGAAGGAGATGCTTACATTGATGAAAGCATGTTGACTGGAGAACCCATCCCAGCTTCCAAAAAAATCGGAGATGAGGTCTTTGCAGGAACCATGGCAAATGCTTCCCCCTTACAAATTCAAGTAAGCAAAGGGGTTGGAGATACTCTCCTGGCCTCCATTATCAGTAGGGTAAAGGCTGCGCAGGGGTCGAAGTCTCCCATCCAAAAAACGGTGGACAAAGTTACAGGTGTATTTGTGCCTGCGGTAATGGGAATCGCACTGCTCACCTTTTTCATTTGGTGGTTAGTGGGCGGCCAGGATTACTTGTTAATGGGCATGCTATCCACCATCACGGTATTAGTGATTGCGTGTCCATGTGCCCTGGGTTTGGCAACCCCTACCGCCATCATGGTGGGGATAGGCCAGGCAGCCTCCAAGGGAGTTCTGGTAAAGGATGCTGAAAGCTTGGAGTTTGGTCATAAAATAGACAGCCTGGTATTGGACAAAACAGGAACAATTACCATGGGAACCCCTGAGGTGAAAGAAGTGATATGGACGGATAGGGACATAGCTGAAAATATAGGTCCTATAATAGGGGCTTTAGAGCGCAAGAGTGAACATCCGCTTGCCACGGCCATTTCTTCCTATTTTGCCTCAGCACCCGAACTTCCTGAAATTAATGGTTTTGCAAGCGTTACTGGAAAGGGCGTGAGCGGGCAGGTAGATGGACAGCTTTACCGAATAGGGAAATGGCAATGGCTGGCAGAAGAAGGGGTGCAACAGGACAAGGCATTGATGGTAAAAGCTAAGGAGTGGATGGATTCAGGCCAAATCGTGGTGAATGTGGCAAAAAACGAACACCATACTGCCATTATAGGGATCACAGACCCTATTAAACCAGGGGTGAAAGCTATTTTATCCCAAATAAAAGCAAAGAATATCACACTTCACCTGCTTACTGGAGACCAAGAGAGGACAGCAAACATAGTAGCCAAAGAGCTTGACATTGACCATGTGAAGAGTAACGTGCTTCCTGCAGAAAAGGGGGATTATATTCGGGCACTTCAGGCCCAAGGAAGAAAAGTGGGAATGGTGGGAGATGGCATCAATGACAGTGAAGCCCTGGTATTGGCAGATCTAAGCATTGCAATGGGACAAGGCACGGATATCGCTATGGATGCTGCAAAAGTGACCCTGGTTAAATCTCAATTAACAGGTATTGCAGATCTCTTAGAGATTTCCAAAAAAACCGTTAATACCATCCGACAAAATTTATTTTGGGCATTTATTTACAATATCCTAGGAATCCCCATAGCCGCCGGGATACTCTACCCTTCTTTTGGGTTTTTGCTTAACCCCATGTTGGCCGGTGCAGCCATGGCTTTGAGCTCCGTATCAGTAGTGGCCAATAGTTTAAGATTAAAATACACCTAAAAACAATCATACAATGACTATCAAACTAAAGACGAACGTAAAATGCGGTGCCTGCCTGGCAGCGGTTACTCCCGAACTGGATCAAATAGAGAATGCAAGTTGGGAGGTAGACATTTCCCATCCAGACAGGGTTTTAACGGTATATGGTAACTGCTCGGTAGAAAATGTAAAAAAGGCACTTGAAAAGGCAGGTTATAAAGGAGAAACTATGTAGTAGCTAAGCGGTAAAGATTTATTTTTTGCTAATTTTGTCAGCTCAGTTATGATAGATTTTCACGCATTCACATTAGACAATGGCTTAGAGGTCCTGGTTCACGAGGATAAGGGCACCGAAATGGCAGTATTCAACATGCTGTACAAAGTGGGCTCAAAAAATGAATCCCCGGATAAAACCGGGTTGGCCCACTATTTCGAACATCTAATGTTCGGGGGGTCCAAAAACGTTCCAGATTTTGACAGGGTGGTGGAAAAGGCAGGTGGGGGATGCAATGCGTTCACCAATACGGATATTACCAATTATTACATACACCTACCTGCCATCAACCTTGAAACGGCCTTTTGGGTGGAGTCCGACAGAATGTGGGCCTTGAACCTTAAAAACTCTATCATAGAAACCCAGAGAGAGGTAGTCATTGAAGAGTTCAAGCAGCGGTATTTGAATCAGCCTTATGGAGATGTGATGCACCATGTAAGGGACTTAGCCTTTACCATTCACCCCTATAAATGGCCTACCATTGGTAAGGAGATTTCCCATATTGAGAATTTCGAATACAGTGACATCACCCAGTTTTTCGAATCCTTTTATGGCCCCAACAATGCAGTCTTGGTGGTGGCTGGAAAGGTAACGGTTGCTGAGGTGGAAAAACTTGCCCAGAAGTGGTTTGGGGAGATACCTTCTAGGCCCATCCCTGCTCCCACCAAAACCGTGGAACCCACCCAATTGATCAAGAGATCAAAAAAAATATATGCTGAGGTCCCATCAGATGCCTTATACAAGGTGTTTCATATACCAGGCAGGTTAACGCCGGGTTACCTGGAGTGTGATCTTATCACAGATCTATTAAGCTTTGGCCGTTCTTCCCCCTTTGAGCAAAAACTGGTGAAAGGTACCGAGGTCTTTGCCACCTGTCAAGGTTATGTATTAGGGAATGTGGACCCCAATTTATTGGTGATTTCGGCAAAAATGGAAAAGGGAAGGGAGGCTGAGGAAGCCGAGGAGTTACTCAATGGATTAATCCAAGATTTTAAAACCAAGGATATTCCCCGGCAGGCTTTCCAAAAAATCAAACACCAGACAGAAGCAATGAAAGCTTATGAATCTTTGCACCTCTTAAATAGAGCAATGAAACTGGCCTATTTTGCCCATCTGGGAAACCCTTTTTATTACTGGGAGGAATATGACAAAAAGGTAAATACCCCTAAAGAAGCCATAAAAGAAGCCGCAACCCGTTACCTGGATGAAAATAATGCCTCCACAATTTATTATAAATCCTCCTCTACTAGTAAAGAGATGCTTCAAAGGCAGTCACAAGCGTAAAAACCACCGAAAATATGAATGGGATTAGAATAGGCTTTGGTTATGACGTTCACCAACTCAGGGAAGGACAAGACTTTTGGCTAGGTGGAATTAAGTTATCACACAGCAAAGGCGCGGTCGGCCATTCGGATGCAGATGTTTTAATTCACGTAATCTGCGATGCACTCCTTGGTGCCGCCAATTTGCGGGACATTGGGTTCCATTTTTCAGATCAAGATCCCAAATACAAGGGAATAGATAGTAAAATCCTACTAAAGGAAGTAATTGCCCTTATAGCAAATGAAGGATATGGGGTAGGAAACTTGGATTGCACCATCTGCCTTCAGATACCAAAACTCAACCCACTAATTCCAGAGATGAAAAATTGCCTTGCCAAAGTGATGGCTCTGGATACGAACCAAATTTCGATAAAAGCCACTACTACTGAGAGACTCGGATTTGTGGGAAGGGAAGAAGGGGTTTCCGCATATTGCGTGGCCCTCATCTCAAAAATACAATCATGAAGGACCGAGCCACAAAAATAATTGTGACCGAAGATGGTTCACCCTCGGTTTATCTTCCGGGGATAAACGAAAGTTACCATTCCACCAACGGGGCATATAGGGAATCCGTGCATGTGTTTATACTGTATGGGCTTGAGGCATGGTTTAGCAGAAACCCCGGTAAGTTTCCCATTAGGGTATTCGAGGTAGGTTTCGGGACAGGCCTAAATGCATGGCTTAGCTTGATATGGTCAGAGCAATATGGCGTTCCTGTGCTCTATCATTCCCTAGAGCCATTTCCGCTTGCAGAGGAAGTATTTTCAAACCTCGACTACTCTGCAATGGATGAGAGCCTTTTCCACTTTAGACCCTATTTCAGCAAACTACATCATATGGCATGGGACAAAGGACAACCAGTATCAGAGTTCTTTAACCTAAAGAAAGATACAACACCTCTGCAAGATTCCCAATTATACCCTTCTGATATTGTTTTTTTCGATGCGTTCTCCCCAAAAAAACAACCAGAGCTTTGGGAGCCGGAGGTACTAAAATTGGTGGTGGATAGTATGAATCCCGGAGGTGTTTTTGTAACGTACTGCGCTGCTTCAAAACTTAAACGCACATTAGCATCAATGGGATTGCAATTGGACAAGGTGCCTGGCCCACCCGGGAAAAAAGAAATGACCCGAGCATGGAAATTGGAGTGAGGCTTTTAATGGCTAACAAATTAATCTTACCATTGTTCCTGTTCTTTTGTGCCGCTGTGTTGCAGTGCTGTACATCTGAAGAAAATAAAAAAAAGAGTGCCCCTAGTAACTCTGAGAAAGAGGATCAACTATCTCAAGAACAGAGAACACCTGACTATGGGATTACCTGGACCGAAATCCCACCAGACCAACAAAAACAAACCCATTATAAATCAGGCAATGTCATCTATGAAGCTATATATAATAAGGATGGCAAAATAAGCAGTCAGGTTTTTCCCCATCTGGAAGATGCTTTTTTACATGAAGACAAGTTCTATTTAAAGGTGATCCTTCCTTTTAACTTAGCTGGAGAGATACAAGCTAATACCCCTTTAAATAACCCTCTTTACCTTACAAAAATTGACAAGCTGACCTATCAGGTCTCCTTACACGAAGCCTTGGACCTGGAAAAGTTTAAAATGACACTAACGTACCTGCCTGCTTCTGAGGATTCAATTTTGGCCTGGGAGAAAACCTTTGAAATCCCTGTAATACCACAGTTCTATTAAAAAAAAGTCGGCCCCACCTTCGCAGAGCCGACCAAATTTAAATTATAGAGGCTTATAACTTATCAATAAAATTTTTGATCTCTTCCCTTGCTTTACCCGTTTTTTTCTGGATTCTTCCGATCAGCTCTTCCTCTTCACCCTCAGCATAGGTGAGGTCATCATCTGTAAGTTCACCATAATTTTGTTTCAATTTGCCTTTGACAACATTCCAGTTGCCACTCAGCTTATCTTTCCATTCGCTCATTTTGATATTAGTTTAGGGTTGTTGAAAATATTACATTTATTAAAGCTCTTGCTTGAGCCCTTGAAGTTGTTGAATAGCTACTTTAATCAGTTTCTGCTGTTCCTGAAGCATCTCTTTGATATAGGCCGGAAGTTCTGATTTTGCCATGGCTTTTTCATACACTGTAAGGGCTTGCTTTTCTCCCTCCATGGCATCAGCTATCACATTTTCCTCGGTGTTATCTCCCAGCAGTGCCTTTGTGGCAAGCCAGGTTCTGTGAAAAAAGCCTTTTACGCTACCGGAAACCTTTAGCTCGATCCCAAGTTTAAGTCCCTCATTTTTTAATTCTTCCTGAAAAAGTTTTCTTTGCTGCGAAAGCCGTAAAAACAAGGTGCTAAAGTCCCCGATATTAATCTTTTCGGAGGCAGTTTGATAACCAATTTCTCCGTCTTCACAAATTGCAAGTATCTCCTCCAGAGATTCTTTAATTTTATCGGTATCCATGTCTAGTTGGTTTATTTTTTAGATATTTAAAAGAAATAATCATGCCAATAACATGAAAATACAAAGAATAAAAATTCATTAATGAATAGCATTATCCAAATTCTAGTATTTCTTTCTTATTAAATCAGCATCCAATGACGCATAACCTCCTCCTTTGACCAACAGAAAAACACTCCCCAACAGCATACACCAGTCGTTCCTCACCTCATGCATCATTTTCCAAAAACCTTCATCCAGGAGAATGGGGATTTTGGTCGTGGAGATCGCCACTATCATGATGATTAACGTTGGTACTGCCGCAAATCTGGTCAATAGCCCGAGCAAGATAAAAGCGCCGCAAAGAATTTCAAATGTTCCGACAAATGCACCGGAAATTTCTGGAAAGGGTATACCTATTTCCTCAAACCTTCCCGCTCCACGTTCAGAGGGATATAAAAATTTCTGAATGCCCTCAGACAAAAATACCACACCCACCATTATTCTTATCAGTAGGGTGGTCTTAAGGCTATCAGTTTTCAAATATTTCCTTATCATAACCATTATCAACTTTTATAACCTAAGCCGAAAATCGGCTTGATCAAGCTCAATCTTCAACCTGCTTCATCAAGTTATTCAAACTCTCGGCCAAGGTGGGGTGGGCAATGGGCAAATGTCGGATTTTTTTATAGGTAACCCCTCCTATCATGGCCATTTGAAGAATCGCCATGATCTCCCCTCCATCCATGCTTAGAATAGTAGCTCCGATTATTTTACCGTCATCAGGATCCACGAGCACCTTAAAAAAACCTTCTTTTTCATCCGCCTCCAAGGTTCTACCTGCATGTTTCATCCAAAACTTGCCTAATTTGTAGGGAATCCCCTTTGCCTTCGCCTCCTGCTCATTCAGCCCAATCCTGGCCAACTGTGGGTCAATAAATATACAATATGGTATTAGCCTTCCTTCCCGGGATTTTCGCTGATTTTCATACACTTGTTCATATACGAGTTGGGCAT
Source organism: Cyclobacteriaceae bacterium (assembly GCA_003565295.1). GTDB lineage: Bacteria > Bacteroidota > Bacteroidia > Cytophagales > Cyclobacteriaceae > Pleomorphovibrio. The sequence goes on along the minus strand of PXCO01000102.1, from coordinate 1,677 downwards.
CATGATAAGCCATATGCGTGAAAGGCGGACTGCCAGCCACATCCCCCATGGCATACACATTTTTGAGGCTGGTCCGAAAGTATTTATCTACCTTGATAAAACCTTCTTTGGTAAGATATAGGCCAGAACCCTCTGCATTCAGCCCCTCAGTGTTGGGTTTTCTTCCCGTAGCCACTAATAAATGTGAACCTTTTAAGGTAAATGGTCTGCCATTTTGTTTACCCCTTAACATAAACTCACCTTCAGATTGGCTTACTTCTTCTGCCTGAAATTGAAAATAAGTGCTGATCCCTTCCTTTTCAAAAATGGTGCTGACTTCCCTGCATACATCCTCATCTTCTTTGCCTACCAGCCTTTCTGCCGAATCAATAATACTAACCTCTGCCCCAAACCTTCGAAACATCTGTGCAAATTCCAACCCGATATAACCTCCCCCCAAGATTAGTAGATGTCTGGGGGTTACTTCCAGGTCCATAATTGTGGAGCTGGTCAAAAAAGCCACCTGGTGAAGACCCTGGATGTTTGGGACATGGGTTTTTGAGCCGGTATTGATGAAAATCCTTTCTGCGGAAAGCATGCGTTGCCCCCCGTTGGGTAGCAAGACCTGAATCCTACCGCTACCTTTAAGCGACCCCTTGCCCATAATTACTGTTATATTCTCTGACTTCTCCAAGCTCTTCTCTGCACCACCTCTGAATAGTTTTACAATATGGTTTTTCCTCTCCTTGACTTTCAGTTGATTCACCTTAAAGTCACCGGTTTCAACCCCGTAATCACCTGCCCTAGAAACTGTATGGGCCACCTTGGCACAAAAAGCCATAGTTTTGGTGGGACTACACCCATCATTGATGCACGTGCCACCAATAACCCGTTGTTCTATCAGTGCCACGGTTTGTCCCTTAGCACTTATTTTATGTGCCAGGGGCATCCCTGCCTGACCTGCACCTATGATGATGGCATCAAAATGTTCCATATTTGCTAGTTTTCCACTTGGACACCTTTCCAAAATGCCACATAATCTTTTATTTCTCTGGCGGCATCACTGGGTTCATGATAAAACCAGGCCGAATTAGGGTTGATGTCCTCACCCACTCTTATATGGTAATAATTGGCCTTCCCTTTCCAAGGACAGGTACTGGTATGATCTGAAACCTCGAAAAAGGCTTTGTTCAAGGAATCGTGTGGGAAATAATGATTGCCTTCAACAATCAATGTGTCGTCCGACTCTGCCAAAACTGTATTCTTCCAAATTGCTTTCATGAAGATTTGATTGATTATGTCTCAATATATCAATTAAAATTGATTTGATTGATATGATTTCATGACGAATCCCAGGTAAAGGAAAGGGAGAGAGACTCCGCACTAGTGGAGTCAATAATCAAGGGTTTTTGACTAAAGTGGCATTTACCTGGCATCCTAAATCCCTACCCATGGTGCTGCAACCTTCGATCGTAAGAAAATCAGGGTTCTCTATTGACATCAACTGAAAGGATACTTAAGACTTTATGATTACCCTAAGTGCTCCAATAAGCCACATGAAATGCCCATGAGAAAAGTTCTCACACAGGGTGATGCCCTGATAGCTATCGGGGCTGGGCATTCCCCCGAAACGGGACTCCGAATCAAGTTCCCCGAATCGAGTTCGGGGCAGGCAGGGGCAGGCTATCCCGACTTACA
>PXCO01000109.1 GCA_003565295.1 Cyclobacteriaceae bacterium | reverse complement strand
GTCGTTGGCACCAGGGATGGGCTCGTCTTGTCTCTCAGTATCCTTATCCGCCACTCTGCGGGTGTCCCAATGTGCGGCCAATAGGATTCTTTTGCTCGCTCCCGGGTTGAAGGTGGCGATGATATTGGTGAGGTCCCATTTCAGTCCATCGTGTGTGGTGGCAGTAAATTCCTGGGGTGTCACCTCCCAACCGAATGCCTCAAATTTGGCGATCAGCCAATCTCTGGTAGCTGCATGTCCCGGAGTGTTGGGTACCCTGGGCCCAAAATCAACTTGTTGTTGGATATAGGCATAGGCGGAGTCGGCGTTGAATCCGGGAGCTTCCCTATAGGAAATTTCTTCCCTGGAAACATCCTCAGTACTAGAGCGCTGTTCACAGGATAAGGCTAGGATCAACAACCAGAAAGGAAGCCTAAAAAAATTACTCTTCATATGCCCAATCGATTTTGTTTTTCATATCTTTTACGATGATTCCCATTTGCTTCAACTCATTTCTTATTTCGTCCACTTTTTGGTAGTTGCGCGCCTGCTTTGCCTGGGTGTAAATCTTTAAAATAACACCTAAAAGCTTATCCTGTTCGTCTGGTTTTTCCTCTACTAATCCCAGTACCTCCTCCGTGAAGGCAATGAATGTGGATATCATGCTTTCAAACACTTCCTTTCCGAAAACGGAAGCTGAGAGCTGTCCCGTATAGGTGGCGTTGATTTTTTTGAGCACATTGAATAAATGACCTATAGCCTGTGCCGAATTGAAATCATCATCCATGGCCCTGAATATCCCTCCCAGGCTTTTTCGAACCTGTTCGATTTGCTTTTCGTCCGGCGGCACATTTTCCTCCTGCGAATAGGTCAGTGACTTGGCTATACGGTAACCATTGATCAGCTTTTTGTACCCTTTTCTCGCCGCTTGCAGGGCTTGATTGGAAAAGTCCAAGGTTGATCTGTAATGGGCCGTTAGGATGAAATAGCGTACAGTCATAGGGCTGTAGGCTTGCTCCAGTACCTTGTGGTCACCACTGAATAATTCCTGAAGCGTAATAAAATTGCCCAGCGATTTACCCATCTTTTGTCCATTGATGGTGATCATGTTATTGTGCATCCAATACTTGGCCGGGTCGGTATGATGGCAGGCGTTACCTTGGGCGATTTCACATTCGTGATGGGGAAACATCAGGTCCATACCCCCACCGTGTATGTCGAAATGATCCCCTAAATACTTGCTGCTCATGGCCGTACACTCCAGGTGCCAGCCCGGAAACCCCAGGCTCCACGGGGATTCCCATTTCATGAGGTGCTCAGGGGAGGCTTTCTTCCAAAGTGCAAAATCCAGAGGGGTTCTTTTTTCAGATTGCCCGTCCAATTCCCGGCTGCCACTCAATAATTCCTCTATCACTCTACCGGAAAGTCTTCCGTACTTTTTTTTGTTATTGTATTTCATTACGTCGAAATACACACTGCCATTTACTTCGTAAGCAAGACCTTCTTTAAGGATATTTTCTACCAGTTTAATCTGTTCCGGGATATGTCCTGTGGCTCTGGGTTCGATATGAGGCCTCAGGGTATTGAGCAACTCCATATCCCGGTGGTAGGAGTCAGCATAAAACTGCGACACCTCCATAGGCTCTAGTTGCTCAAGTTTGGCTTTTTTGGCTATTTTGTCTTCGCCCTCGTCCGCATCAGCCTCCAGATGGCCCACATCTGTGATGTTCCTTACATAGCGGACTTTATATCCGGAGTATTTTAAATAGCGGTAAACGATGTCAAATGTGACAGCTGCCCTGGCATGTCCTAGGTGGGCGTCTCCATATACCGTGGGGCCGCATACGTACATTCCCACATTTGGGGGGTTGATGGGTTCAAAGAGTTCTTTTTTTCTACTAAGGGTATTGTATACGTTCAGTTGATGTGATTGCATCCCACAAATTTATCAAAAGTTCAATACTTTTTTTAGGAAAATAATTTTATTACCTTTGCATCGTATAAGACAAATGCCAAAGAGGGGACACACAGTCCCCTCTTTCATTATGCATAGTAGATGCGCTATGTGAGGGTAAGTAGGAATGAATATGGATTTGGAACAAACGGTTTTCGAAATTGTAGAAAAACATCTACCTGACGAGAATCACTTTATAGTAGATATTAAGATAACCCAGCAAGGCTATAAAAAGTTGCTCAACATCCTCATTGATGCGGACAGTGGACTCAACGTGGACAACTGTGCGCTTGTGAGCAGGGCAGTGGCAGAAGAAATTGACGCCAAGGAACTGATAGAGGACGCTTATGTAATAGAAGTAAGTTCTCCGGGGGTGGATTTCCCCTTAAGTTCCCGCCGCCAATATGCCAAAAATATTGGGCGTAACCTGAAGGTTAAATTGATGGATATGGCGGAAATGGAAGGAGAATTGCTGGAAGTAGGGCAGTTGGGAATAAAGATTAAGGTGAAGAAAAAGCCTAAAAAAGGAAAAAAAGCCATAGAAGAAACAATGGATCTGGCATATGACCAGATAAAAAAGTCAACAGTATTGGTCTCTTTTAAATAAACACAATGGATGCTAAAGTTCTTATAGACTCGTTTGCAGAATTTGCTAGGTCTAAAAATGTGGATCGCCCAACCATGATCCGGATACTTGAGGATGTATTCAGGGCGATGATACGGAAAAAATATGAGACGGATGAAAATTTTGATGTGATCATCAATGCCGACAAGGGCGACCTGGAGATCGTGCGTATCAGGGAGATTGTGGATGACAATTCTGAGGACATTTGGGATCACGACAAAATTAGCCTCTCCGAAGCCAGGAAGATTGAACCTGACTTTGAGATAGGAGAGGAGACCTACGAGCGTATCGAGCTGGAGGACTTTGGCAGAAGGGCCGTGATGATGGCCAGGCAAACCCTTATACAACGTATAAAGGATCTGGAAAAGGATCTTTTATTTCAGCAATACGAGGAACTTGTGGGGGAAATTGTCTCCGCAGAAATTTACCAGATATTGGGAAGGGAAATTTTGCTCATGGATGGTGAAGGAAATGAATTGGTGATGCCCAAGGGAGAGCAAATCCCCAAAGATAGATTCAGGAAAGGGGATACCGTAAGGGCCATCGTACATAAAGTGGAAATGATCAATGGAAACCCCAGGATCATTCTATCCCGTACATCCCCCATATTCCTGGAACGATTGTTCGAAAATGAGGTACCCGAGGTTTATGATGGATTAATTACCATCAAGAAGATTGTAAGGGAGCCAGGAGAAAGAGCTAAAGTAGCCGTGGAATCCTATGATGACAGGATAGATCCAGTAGGTGCCTGTGTAGGCATGAAAGGTAGCCGTATACACGCGGTGGTAAGGGAGTTGCAAAACGAGAACATTGACGTCATCAACTTTACGGACAATTTGGAGCTATATGTTTCACGGGCGTTGAGTCCGGCAAAAGTGTCCTCCTTGCAGGTAAGTGAAGATGATAAAAGAATTTCGGTGTACTTGAAGCCAGACCAGGTTTCTTTGGCCATTGGCAAGGGTGGATACAATATCCGGCTGGCCAGTCGTTTGGTAGGATACGAAATAGACGTTTTCAGGGAACTTGCTGATTATGAAGAAGAAGAGGATGTGGACCTGACTGAATTTGCTGACGAGATCGATGATTGGGTGCTTGAGGAGCTCAAAAAGACAGGTTTGGATACCGCAAAGAGTGTGTTGGCCCTTACAAAGGAAGAGTTACTGAGGAGAACCGAGCTGGAGGAAGAGACCATTTCGGAGGTCTTTAGGATATTGAAACAAGAATTTGAGCAATAATAAACGATAGATTATTCCATTGGGCGTATATTTGCAGGATAATAATAATACAGGAACAGGTTTTAGCTTATGTCAGAAGAAAAAATGATGAGATTGGGCCAAGTAGCCAGGAAACTTAACGTAGGCATAGCGACCATCGTGGAGTCTATGGCAAAAAAAGGCTTTGAGGTAGAAGGCAACCCCAACTCCAAGATCAGTCAGGAGCATTTCAATATGCTGGCCAAGGAGTTTAAGTCTTCTGCCCAAGAGAAGGAGGAGGCTTCACACCTCTCCATTGGCAAGCGCCACAATGAAAATTTTACGATTAGAGCTGAATCTGAATCAGAACCTGAGCAGGAAAAGAAAGCGGAACCGGAAAAAAAGCCCGAACCGAAACCTGCACAAAAACCTGCTCCTGAAACTTCTGAACAAGACACTTCCAAGGATAAAATCAAGCCTGATGCCCCTAAACTGGATGGACTGAAAGTACTGGGGAAAATCGACCTAGAAGGGAAAAAGCCTGCACCCAAACCTGCCCAGGAAGAAACACCAAAACCCTCAAAGCCTGTTTCTGAGGAGACAAAACCCCAGCAGCCTACACCGCCTTCCCCAAAGGCAAAGGATATTGAAGAGGTTTCTTCTGACCCGCCGTCCAAAGAGGTAGAAAAACCCCCACAAAAAGAAGAAAAGGCACCGGAAAAAGTGGAGGAAAAGGCTCCAAAAGCTGACCCTGCCCCAAAAGCAGAGGAAGCGGCTAAAACAGAAGCTCCCAAAACTGAGCCCCCTAAAGAAGAGGCCAAAAAAGAGGATACTCCTTCTGCACCTCCTAAAGAGGAGAAGCCTAAGGAGGAAGAAAAGAAAAAGGAAAGTGAATCAGAAGTGGAGAAAGAAGAAAAAGTGATCTCTGCAAAAGCCGACTCCCTCAAAGGGTTAACGGTATTGGGCAAAATAGAGCTACCTAAGGATAAGCCAAAGAAGAAAACCAAACCTGTGGCCTCCTCCGATGAGAGAAACAAGGACAAGAAGAAAAGACCACGCAAGCGCATAGATAGTAGTAGGCCAAGACCTGCGGGAGGAGAAGGTGCAAGAACTGGCGGTGGTGCACAAAGTAGAGGCCCGGCAGGGAAAAGAGGCAGACAAACGGGTCAACAAGGCGGGCGAGGCAAGCCAGGCCAGGGCCGTATGCAAAAAGCAGAGCCTACTCAAAAGGAAATTCAAGAGCAAATAAAGCAAACGCTTGCCAGGCTCCAAGGAGGAAAATCCGGAGGGGGTAGGAAAAACCGAAGAGATAAAAAACAGGAACGGAACAAGGAGGAAGCTGAAATTTCCGATGACGGAAAGGTACTGAAGGTAACCGAATTTATATCTGCCAACGATCTGGCATCCTTAATGGACGTCTCGGTCAATGAAGTGATCTCTGTCTGCATGTCATTGGGTATGTTTGTGTCCATCAACCAAAGATTGGACGCAGAGGCCATTACCATTATTGCAGATGAATTCAACTATGAGGTAGAATTTACCAAGACTGACGAAGAAGAAGCAGAGGTGATTTCTGAGGAAAGTGAGGAGCTGCTAGAGGACAGGGCACCTATCGTCACGATCATGGGCCACGTAGATCACGGTAAAACCTCCCTGCTGGATTATATCCGGCGGTCGAAAGTCACCCATGGTGAGGCAGGAGGGATTACACAGCATATAGGGGCTTATGATGTCACCACAGAAGATGGGGACAAGATTGCATTTCTGGATACTCCCGGTCACGAGGCGTTTACCGCTATGCGAGCCAGAGGGGCAAAGATTACCGATGTGGCTATTATTGTAATCGCTGCTGATGACAACGTGATGCCTCAGACCAAGGAAGCCATTAACCATGCTCAGGTGGCAGGAGTCCCTATGATTTTTGCGATCAATAAGGTGGATAAACCCAATTCGAACCCTGATAAAATCAAAGAAGAACTCGCCAACATGAACCTTTTGGTTGAGGATTGGGGGGGTAAATACCAATCCCAGGAGATTTCGGCCAAAACGGGACAGGGGGTAGACGACCTATTAGAAAAGGTGTTGCTTGAAGCCGAAATACTTGAGCTTAAGGCCAACCCAAATAAAAATGCCGTTGGTACCGTAGTGGAAGCATCTTTGGATAAAGGTAGAGGTTATGTGACCACTATTATGGTGCAGGCAGGTACGCTTAAGGTGGGAGATGTGATGTTGGCCGGCCAACATTACGGCAGGGTCAAGGCCATGTTTGACCACTTGGGGAAAAAAGTGGAGGCTGCCGGTCCATCCACTCCCGTTCAGGTTCTGGGGCTCAGTGGAGCCCCTCAGGCAGGCGATATTTTCAAGGTTTACGATTCCGAAAGGGAGGCAAGGGAAATCGCCAACTCCAGGGAGCAGATCCAGCGAGAGCAAAGTCTAAGGACTAAGAAACACATTACCTTAGATGAAATTGGCAGAAGACTTGCTATTGGTAGTTTCAAGGAACTGAACATCATTATTAAAGGTGATGTGGATGGCTCAGTTGAGGCGTTGGCAGATTCTTTATTGAAACTTTCCAAAGAAGAGGTAAAAGTGAATATCATCCACCAAGGGGTGGGGCAGATTTCCGAATCTGACGTTTTACTTGCCTCGGCTTCAGATGCCATCATTTTAGGATTCCAGGTACGGCCTTCCGCTAATGCTAAGCGGCTCTCTGAGCAGGAAGAAATCGAAATCCGACATTATTCAGTGATCTATGATGCCATAAACCAGATCAAAGATGCCATAGAAGGGATGTTGGAGCCTGAATTTGAAGAGGTCATTACGGGTAATATTGAAGTTAGAGAAGTGTTTAAAATCTCTAAAGTAGGTACCGTAGCAGGGTGCTACGTCACCGATGGCCTTATTCAAAGAAAGAATAAGATCAGGGTCATCAGAGATGGTATAGTTATCCATGATGGAGAGATTGATCAGTTGAAGCGTTTCAAAGATGATGTAAACGAAGTGAAGTACGGTTATGAATGTGGCGTTTCCATCAAGAACTTCAATGACTTACAAGTCGGCGACACCTTCGAAGGGTATAAAATGGAGGAAATCAAAAGGAAAAAATAAAAAGAAAATTCAATCAAAAGCAAAAGGCAGCCTCCAGGGCTGCCTTTCGCTTTTGTGAATATTTCAATGGAAACCTTAGCCTATTTCTTTTTAGCATCGGCGCTTCTTTCTACATTGGCCTTGATTTTGGGGCTAACGAAACCACTTCTGGTGGGCTGGTTTTGGGCAAAATGTAATCGTAGAAAGGTTTTGTACAGATACGGTTTAATGGCTTTAATCAGTTGGCTGGCCTATTTGGCCACCGAACTTCTCATCGGTAAATAACGTCATCCATTCATAAATTAAAGGGCGACGCCCACTTTATTACCCTCACTACGGATATATCCCCCAGCCATATCATATTCATCTTCGCCACTTAAATGCTCCATCAGCAAGGGAATGTCCTTGAGTTGGCTCAACTCCTTTAAAAACCCCTGATAATCCAACAGACCAAGGCCTGGTCTTATTTCCTCAAATTTTGGAAGATCGGTTCCGGAAAGGATGACAATGTCCTTTGCATGGCAACTCTTGATGTGAGGGCCAAGCTTTTTGAAGCAATCCTTAATGAAATCGCCATTATTGTACAACAATTGCGGACTGGATAGCATGTTGACCGGATCCAAATGCACCCCAAATTGTGGGTGGTCAATAGCTTTGATCAGGTCTAAATAGCTGTCAGGACTGTCCGGATAGGCCCAGGGCATTGGTTCTATCACATAAAAAGTTCTTTTCGGGTTTACCTCCCTCAATAGCTTTTTGGAAACCTCCACAATTTCATCAAAGGTTTCTTTGGTCAGGTTTTCCTCGTGGGGGCCTGCCCAGTGTTCGGGGTTCTTTGAGCCACTGATATTCACACAGCAATTGGCACCTATTTCATCCGCTAAGGCAAGGGATTGCACGCTTAAATCATAGGCCTCTTTTGCTTCCTGTTGTCGTATGCTCAGCAAGTTTTTCCAGACTCCCACTTCGGCAATGACTATGTCGGCCTCCTTCGCAGCAGCTTCATACTTCCGTATTTCCTCTGAAGAAGCCCCGACTTTTACGGGACAGTAGGCGGCTCTGTAGTTTTTTTGTCTTACCGCATTCACCCACTCTTGGGGGGAATTGTATTTCTTAAAAATAGGCCCTCCAAACCTGACATAAGGGTTGGGTGCTGCATGTAAGGGTAGGATGGGGCTTAAAGCAGTTAGTGCAATTCCCTTTGCAGTCAGTTTATGAAAAGTCCTTCGTTTCATTGTCTTTTGGGTTGATTATTCTTTTCAAAGATAAAAGAAAATCACCCCTAATTACGACGTTTTTCGGAAAAAAGGTTGTATGCGGCGCTTACGTTTACCGCGGGGTAAATAGAACCGCCTCCATAATCAAAATCCCAGGCATATCCTGCCCCCACATGGAAATTAAAGAAAAATCTTCGGGTGAGGGGGATTTGCATCCCCCAATGAGCCTCTGCCAATAGGGTGTTGTTTAATCTTGGGGAAATATCACCATTGAGCTCATCAATAGGAGGGTCGGAAAGGGACTGGGAAGCATATTTCAATTTTCCACCCACAAAACTTCCAGCGTTGTGAAGGGTGTTTTCTCCTCTCAATACCATCCCTTGACGATTATACATGTGCCTATAGCCGGCATTCACGTATATTACAGGCGACCTGTTTAGCGAGAACCTAAATTCATCCTCGGTTTTATAATATCCACCTCCCATGCCCACACCCAGGTCGATAAGGCCTTTTTGGGTCACTGGGTATTCAAGCCCCATTCCCAGACCCATTAGGCCGACTTCCACTTTAGGAATTAACTCCACCGCCGGGTCTCCCTGGGCTTTGGTATGCTGGATTGTCAATAATAGGCACAAACATGTCAAAAATAGGCGGTAAGTCGTATGCATGATAGTTGGATTGGTTTTCACTATTCATGCCACAATTAACATGCCCTTTCTTTTTTGACATGCCGTTAAATCCCAAAGGAGGGCTATTGCTTTTGGGGAGATTGATGAATAAAAGGTTACTTCTTCTTGTATACCAGCTTCAAGGGCACTCCTTCAAAATCGAAGTTTTCCCTGATTCTGTTTTCCAGAAAGCGGGTGTAGGGGCTTTTAATGTATTGAGGGAGATTACAGAAAAAGGCAAAGACAGGGTTTTTGGTCGGCAATTGAGTGATGTATTTGATTTTAATGTATTTCCCCTTATTGGCCGGTGGAGGGTATTTTTCTATTTCAGGAAGGATTAATTCATTCAGCTTGGATGTGGGAACCTTCTTCCCTTTGTTTTCATATACTTTCATGGCCAGTTCTATAGCTTGAAAAATCCGTTGTTTGGTAAGGGCGGAGGTGAAAATAATGGGGATCCATTTATTCTCTCCCAGTTTTTCCATCATGTTGTCCTTGAAGCTTTGCATGGTTTTGTGGTCTTTATCTATAAGGTCCCATTTGTTCACCATGATCATGATGCCCTTGTTGTTTTTCAAAGCAAGGCTAATCAGGCTCACATCCTGTGCCTCAAGGCCGCGTGTGGCATCCACCATGATGATCACCACATCTGAATCTTCCAGTTTTCGAAGAGAACGCATCACAGAGTAAAATTCTATGTCCTCTTTTACCTTCGCCTTCTTTCTGATACCTGCGGTATCTGTAATAATAAAATCCTGCCCATAGAGTTTGTACCGGGTGTCAATACTGTCCCTTGTAGTGCCAGCTTCATCGGTCACTATGCTCCTTTCTTTTCCCAAAAGGGCGTTAAGGAATGAGCTTTTTCCCACATTAGGTCTTCCCAATATGGAAATTTTAGGTACCCCATAATCAGGATCTTCTTCCCCCTCCTCCTCAAAGTGCGGGATAATCTCATCCAGCAAGTCACCAATTCCACTACCGGAGGTGGCAGTAATAGGGAATACCTGGTGTTCTCCCATTCCGAGAGAGTAAAACTCGTTGGCCATAAAACTGTCCTGAAGGTTGTCTGCCTTGTTGGCAACCAGAAATATTGGCTTTTGGGTCCCCCTCAATACATTTGCAAATTCCTTGTCCAGGTCTGTAAGGCCATCATGGCAATCTAGCACAAATAGTATAACGCTGGCCTCTTCTATGGCCAAGCTGACTTGTTTACGGATTTCTTTTTCAAAAACATCATCATATCCAGTTACGTATCCTCCGGTATCTATGACGGAGAAAAACTTGCCTCCCCATTGGGCATGGCCGTAATGCCTGTCCCGGGTCACACCGCTGAGGTTATCCTCTATGGCTTTTCGCTCTTCTACCAGCCTGTTAAATAAAGTGGACTTGCCCACATTAGGCCTGCCAACAATTGCTACAATATTTGCCATATCTCTTTTCTTATTGGTCGTAACCAAATCTTTTCAATTTCTTTTTGTTTTTTCTCCAGTCGTCTTCCACCTTAACAAAGGTTTCCAAAAATATTTTTTTCCCAAAAAACTGTTCCATCTCTTCCCGGGCCTGGGTACCCACCTTCTTGAGTGCATTGCCCTTATCTCCGATGATGATGCCCTTTTGGCTGTTTCTTTCCACGTAGATCACCGCCCTCATACGGATGAGCCGTTTATCCTCGACAAATTCCTCTATGGCCACTTCTGTACTGTAGGGTACTTCTTTCTTGTAGTTCAAAAAAATCTTTTCCCGGATGATTTCCGAAGCAAAAAAACGTTCAGGCCTGTCGGTGAGTTCCTCTTTGTCGTAAAAAGGGGGATGCTCTGGCAACCTGTCCAGGATTTCCTGAAGGATTCTCTCAATATTGAAGTTTTCTTTGGCAGATACCGGGATCACAGTTTCCACCTTTAGGAGCTTGGTCCAATATTCGGTCACCTCCTGAAGTTTGTTTTCTTTGTTTAGGTCGATTTTGTTGATCACTAGCAACACCGGCAAACCTGCACGGTTTATTTTCTCCAGCACTTCCTCAATTTCATCTGCCGTCTCAAAGAGGTCGGTCACAAACATGATCAGGTCAGCATCCTCCAATGCCATGTGAACAAAGCTCATCATGTTTTTATGGAGTTCATACTTAGGTTTTATCATTCCGGGAGTATCAGAAAACACGATTTGGTGATCAGGTTCATTGATGATGCCCATAATGCGGTGCCGGGTGGTCTGTGCCTTGGAGGTGATGATGGACAATTTCTCGCCCATCAGTAAGTTCATGAGGGTGGACTTGCCCACATTGGGTTTTCCTATAATATTCACGAAGCCTGCTTTATGCGAAGAATTGCTCATTGCGCTGAAATTTTTCACAAAGGTACGTGGTTTTTTTTAAAGAGCTGTGAGTAACAGGGGGATTAGGCCAAATAAAGTTCTGTTTCTCAATCTTTCGGTTATACATCTCCAATCTTTCTAGGAATTCTTTATTTTTTTCGGCAAAAAAAATGTTAGGTTGAAATTCCCTAATTATCTGTTCATCTAAATGAAAAGCATTCTTCCTGGACGAAATAGAGGGGGAACTTAGAAGGCAAATCGAGGTTGCCCTGGCCACTCTTCCCAATGTCACACATCTTTCTACCCATATGGGATTTGGCAGTATGCATCCCGCAGTGAATGAATTGGTGGACCAATTGGGTAAGGAATATGGACTTGATATCAACCCCAGCCAATTAGGAGTTCAAAGGCTGGACCTCGGCAGTAAGCCCGATGGAAAGGAGGAGCTGGTGGAAGCCTTCATCAAGGCCTTGAAAGAGGCCGCTCCTGGTGATTACCTCTTTGTGACCCATCCGGATCGGGACCACCCGGAATCCAGAGCCATGAGCCATAAAGGATATTCCATTGCCCGGTATGCCGACCTATACTTACTTACCAACAGCGAGGTAAAAGAAACTATTCAAGAATTAAAAATATTGCTTATCCCCTATACAGGGTTAAAGGAATAAGTAAGTCAATAGGCTGGACCTTGGCATTTTGGTTTCATTTTTGAGGTTTATTAGAACTCTCAGGAAAATTGATGAGGGAACTTCATACTTATTCTAGGACCAACAAACCAAATAGTTGATTTGATTTTACCAGAAGTGACCCGAGAAAAGAAAGTCGATGTATTAATTGTAGGGGCGGGTGCGGCAGGTATCCGAACGGCCATAGCTCTGCACCATTATAATATTTCCTGCCTACTCGTCTCCAAACGGGAATTTGGAGATGCGCATACCATCATGGCCTCAGGGGGTATCAATGCTGCTTTGGGTTCCCTAGATCCGGAGGACAACTGGGCAATACATGCAGCGGATACTCTAAGGGAGGGACACTTTATCAATGACCCTAAAATAGTAGAACATGTTTGTAAATACGCTCCTGAGGCCGTTAAGGAACTGGATAATTGGGGATGTCCCTTTAATAAAACCGAAACAAATAGCATCAATCAAAGGTTTTTCGGGGCCCAGTCCTTCAGGAGGACCTGCTTTGTAGGTGACAGGACTGGAAAGGCCATCCTGGATGCATTGGTGGATAAGGCAAAATCACTGAACATCCCTTGTGAAGATGGAATATATATATTTCAAATCCTTAAGGAAAAGGGCCGAGTGGTAGGTGCTTTAGGACTTGATAAAAAACATAAGGAATTTATCCGTTTCAAAAGCTCTTGCGTGGTTCTGGCCGCAGGTGGTTATGCCTCTATTTATGAACGTTCCTCGTCCAGGCCAGATGAAAACCTAGGGGATACCATCCACCTTTCTTATCAGGCAGGGGCTAAATTGATGGACATGGAAATGGTTCAGTTTCATCCTACCGGCATGACCGCCCCAGAATCATACATAGGAAGGCTAGTGACAGAAGCCGTCCGGGGTGAAGGAGGATATCTTTTTAATTCCCTTGGAGATCGTTTTATGAAGGAATATTCACCGGAAAAAATGGAACTGGATGCTCGAGATGAAGTGGCAAGGGCTATTGCGAAAGAAATAGAAAAGGGAAATGGAACAGCCGGGGACGGGGTCTATCTTGACATCACCCACAAAGACGCTGAATTTATTAAAAAAAGATTGCCAAAGATGTATAACCGATTTATGGAACTAGGATCGGATATTGCCAAAGAAGCCATAGAAGTGGCTCCTACTTGCCATTATTCCATGGGGGGTGCTGAGGTGGACCTTCAATCCGGGGCCACTAATGTGCCAGGGCTGTTTGCCGTGGGAGAGGCTATCAGCGGTATGCATGGTGCGAATCGGCTAGGGGGAAATTCCTTGATAGAAACGCTTGTATTGGGAAATACTTTTGGACAAAGAATTGCCGAAACCCTTGATTTTTTGGAGAATGAAGGACCATCAGCAGGTAGTGAACAAAACAGGAATGAATATTTACAAACCTTGAAAGGATGTGAAGAACCCTTGGCCTTAGTCCAAAAGACAAAAAAAATCATGTGGAAACACGCAGGTATTATACGGAAAGAAACCTTCCTTCGGAAGGGGCTGGAGGAAATTCAGGAGCTGAAGGAGGAATGGAATGCCTGTTCTAAACCAATTGAAAAGCTTAGCTTTGACAAGATTTGGCAAAACCTGGACCTCAGAAACGTTTTGCTATCTGCTGAACTTGTGCTAAAGACCGCATTGTACCGAAGGGAATCCAGGGGAGCCCATTATCGTGAGGATTTTCCTAAGACAGAGGAAAACTGGAAAAAAAATATATTGGTGTCAAAAGGGGAAAAGGGTCAATTCCAACTTGAAACTAAATCTCAAGGCCCTGTTTCGCCGGAGGTGGAAAAAGCCTTGCAAAGGAATTACTCGCTTTCCTACCATCAACTGGAGTAGAATTCCCAGCCAAGGTACTAATAGTCTGCAAATTGCTTAATGAAAGGAGGTTTGTGTCAGGGCAGATATAGGTAAAGTGGAAGCGACAATGAATTGGAACTGGGGAGTTCGTCTTAAAGAATTTTGTTAAGTAGGGAATGTATTCACTTCAATCTATGAAGGATTACGGCATAAACCTTATTGGTACTAATAAACCTAATTTGGTTGATGGTGAAGCAACCGCAAGCTTTGTTTTGGCGGCTTTGAGATTGCCCTCACTATGGGTAGTAATGGCAATGGCAGCATAATTCATAGGTGAAGCGGAACTTCTTTCCAAAATTTGATCAAACATGCCCTCCCACACCATTCCCCCCAGTTTTTCATTGTCAGTCAACTCTGGTGCAGCTTTATTGTTTCTTTGGGGAGAGGCTGTTTTGAAAACTTATCATCAGTCTTTGAGCCTTTCCTTATAAGAGGGTTAAGTTTTGGTCAGGGTCTCTTCCAAATTGTACAAGGCTACAATTACCTGCATCAGGGCAGCAGATTTTTCCGGCGCAGAAAGTTCGCCTGTCCTGAACTCCCCTATATTCAGAAGTTCCTTTGCATCCTGTGGTGCCAGCTTAAATCGTACAAATTCTTCATCGTAATAAGCGAGGATGGTCTTTTTTTCTTCTTCCCTGGGATACCTACATAATACACGGATAAAGGCTTCTTCAACAGCCTCTTCCGGTGAATTGTAGGTTATTGATAAATTTTCTGCCAAAACTCTGGAGGATTCCAATAAGGTTGGGTCATTTAGCAGATTTAGGGCCTGAAGTGGGGTATTGGTTCTATTGCGGCTAATCTGGCAAATGTCACGGTTGCTGCCATCGAAAATCAACAAAGAAGGCGGGGGCAGGGTGAGTTTTATAAAGGTGTAGATCCCTCTGCGGTAAAGCTTACTTCCCCTATCCTGCCGATAGACATTCAACTCCCCCCTCCCAGAACTTGAGGCCTCCCACAACCCCTCGGGTTGATAGGGTTTTACGCTAGGACCTCCTAATTCTGGGACCAATAAACCGCTGCTGGAAAGCATATAGTCACGGATCAATTCTGCATGCAGGCGTAATCTGGGGTATCTGGCCAAATATGTGTTGTCAGGATCTTTTTGCAAATGCTTGGGGTCCACCACTGCCGATTGCCTGTAAGTGGAGGAGGTGACAATTAGTTTGATCAGTCGTTGTATGTCCCAGTCGTTTTCGCGAAAATCCACTGCCAGCCAGTCCAAGAGCTCGGGGTGGGTCGGCAATTCACCCTGCATGCCGAAATCGCCTGCCGAGGGAACCAGCCCTTTGCCAAAAATCTCCTGCCAAATCAAATTCACAAACACCCTTGAGGTCAGCGGATGGTCGTCAGACAAGGCCCACCTGACCAAGCCCATTCGGTTTTTCGGCAAATTACCGTCAAAGGCCTTGATCACCTCGGGTGTTCGTGCGGACAAGGGCTCTCCTCTGGGAGCATCATATAATCCGCGATCCAATACATGGGTAGGACGGATGGAATCGGGTAAATCTTCCATGATGGAAACTGCCACACTGTTGGTGTCCGGTAGGTTGACAAAAGAAAGGACATCTTTGATATCCTCTTTTTCCACCCATATCAACGGGGTTTTGGCCCTTATGGGAGAACCTGCACCTCCTTCAAAGCCCTTTTCCGGAGTGTTGTTGAAAAATGCATACAGGCTAAAATAGTCCTCCTGGGATACAGGATCATATTTATGGTCGTGGCATTGGGCGCATTCCATGGTAATGCCCAGGGTTATTTTACTAAAAGTATTGGTTTTATCCAGTACATATTCCACCCTATATTCTTCATCGATCACGCCTTCTTCCTCGGTGATTTTATGGTTTCGGTTAAAGGCCGTCGCCAGCAATTGTTCCTTACTGGGCTCTGGCAGAAGATCCCCGGCCATTTGCCAGGTCAAAAATTTATCATAAGGCATGTTTTGGTTAAAAGCATGGATGACCCAATCCCTGAAGGGCCACTGCGTCCTGATATTATCATTTTGGTAGCCAAATGAATCCGCGTACCTGGAAATATCGAGCCAAAGCAAAGCCATTTTCTCTCCGTAGGCAGGTTTTTTCAGGTAATAGTCCACCATTTGTTCCCACGTCTTATCTTCGGAGAGGAAGCTTTTTACTTCATTGGGAGAAGGAGGAAGTCCTGTGATATCCAGGCTCAGCCTTTTCAGTTGGTGAGCTTTCTCTGCCTCCGGGTTTGGTTTAAGACCCAAAGTATTCATTTTTTGAAAGACAAACTGATCGACTACGTGCGTGGACCAGCCTGGGAAATTGTTTTCAGGAGGGGTCTGCTTTTGTGGCGGAGCAAATGCCCAGTGCTTTTCGTAGGTTGCGCCCTGTTCAATCCATTTTCGGATCATTTGTTTCTCATGCTCAGAAAGTTTAAGGTTTGACTCAGGGGGCGGCATCACCTGACTGGGATCCTCTGATGATATCCTGGCAAACATTACTGATTCACCAGGTTTTCCCGGCACTATGGCATGTTTTCCCTGGCTTTCCTTTAAAGCGGCATAGGCACCTTCTTCGGTATCCAGCCGCAGACCGGCTTCTCTTTTATTTGCATCAGGTCCATGACAGGCAAAACAATTATCCGATATGATGGGTCTGATATGGAAATTATAGCTTACTTGGTCCGGAATACGGGTGTTGATTTTATTTCCTGCGTTTCCGCAGGCGTGTAGAAGAATGCCGATGAAAAGAGGAATCAGAATATATAAGTAGGAAATGGTTTTTTCCATCATGGCAAGAATGTAAATTTAATTGTATTAAAGTACAATCTATCTCCCACAATACCAATTCCATATATAGGAAATGTTGTCATTGGAAGTTTTACGCAATATATACTTTTAAAGGGTCTGTATTTTAGGAGCTGGCACCTTAGGAGTCCTGGGTGGCCTTACGATCGGTACTCTCAGGCTTTCATGTGGCCGTTTTTGACAGTAATTACAAAACATTGGAGAATTCTCCAAAATTGATGGAAAAAATTATCCTTCAATTGGCAAAAAGCAGCCGGATTTTTTAACCTAACAACCTGAGATCGAATTTAAATTATGACTAGTGGGATATTAACCAAACCATGGAAATGTATCTCCCGCAGGTATTCGCAGAGGACCTCCGCGGTACACCAGTTACTTTGCAGGAATCTGACCGTCAATTTATTTCTATCATAACATTATTTTGGTAGGTTTCATAAGTGTATTCCGGGATTTTCTGAAAAAAAGCCATGATTCCCATAGGGGTAAGACTTTCGTTCCTAACCACGCCTGCAAGGAAGTGCATTTGGTTGACTAAGCACCAGTCAGTTACACAATGTAAAAATGTGATGATGTGCTAAAGAAAAGAGTCTTGACCAAATATTACTCCATTCATACAGATATAAATTTTCCAAGAACAACAAGGATGACCCCCCTAACACTTTGATTGCTGGGATCAACGCCTCGGCACTGCACTGAACTCCCCATCGGTCACAGCAATGGTCTCGCCCAGGTTTCCTTCATCGTCAAGGCGCACTGCGGTGAAGGAAAATGTACCTTCAATCAGCTCATCGGAGGATGAAGTGATTATTAATTCGCCCGTGGTGTCCCCGATGCCGACAGTATAGCTGTCCGATTGAAAGGGGCCGTCTACATAGTTTTCGAAAGAAGCCATATAGGTGTCATCCGACTGGTTCCCGGGGGTGATTCCCAGTTCGTAAGTGCCGGGCTCCGGCCTGTCGATGAGGTCACTGCCCACCTGTGTAAAAGAAACGCTGAATGTGATGGGGTCTTGGTCGATCATGGTAATGTCCCAGGTGTGGATTCCACTCATTTCAAAGGCCCTGAAATCGGCGATCCCGGAATACTCCCCTTCAATCTCACCCGATACTTGGAAATTGGCGCTTCCATTGTGTTCGCCCGGAATATCGGGTGAGCCATCATCATCGGAGCAAGCGGCTAAGAAAAAAAATGAAACTAATAAAATTAGGATATTCGTATAATTCCTCATAAAGAGTTGTTTTTTTATTGAGTGAATTGGCTAATGTATGCATAATATGCCCTCTTACCTAATTTTGGTTTGTAAGGGTTGCCAAGACAGAGCCGATTTCTATCGGATTATAGTTCAATGATTTTTGATGTTTTTTTACCTTGGAAAACATTCAACCACCTACCCCAGTGTCAGAAATAATAAGTAAAATGGAAATAGAGCAATTTACCCTTGACGGGTTTAAATTCTGATCAGGATATTTTACCTGTTGTAGAGGCTATTCCAATAGTGCTAGATGAATTGAGAAGGTTTTTACTTAGAAAAAGGTTTTTGTTTAGCGGTTTTTTTAAGGGATCACTTAACTCCAGTGCCTATCCATTCGGTCGGAAAACTAAATTTGAAGAAGGAATTAATTTGCTTCGTCCAGCCAGGTGTTGGAAGATAAGAAGATGCCATTCCTAAAAGGTAATGCAGTGGAGGGAATGGACACCTTTGACATAAACCCTGCTTACAGTCGGTCAATGTGGGTCAACCTTTTTTAGGGGGAAGGTCAAAAGCCACCGCATCATGCTCCAAATGACCCCTGTGAGACCCGTCGCAAAAGGGCTTGTTTTTGGAAAACCCACAACGGCAAAGACTTACCAAAGTCCTTCCCTGAAGTCCATATGCATTTCCCTGCGCATCCACGATCTCGAAATCCCCTTCTACCTTTAAGGATCCGTTGGAGTTTACTGTGATTTTGGTAGTTGCCATAGTTTTATATTTAGTTGATTAAGTTAAAACTTAGGCATAATACGTAAACTAAAGCAAAACAAAAAAACATGTTGAACAAAACCATTGCATTTTTTTAAGTAAATGGAATAGTAAAGACCGCTATTCCCTTACTAATCTGCTAACCATGATGCCCGACTGGGACTTAAATCCCATCAAATAATCGCTCAAGGGCTTTTGGGAAACTTCTACCTCCATGGATCCTGTACTGGCATGCATCAAATGAACCCTACTCCCTTTTTTTACCGCAAAACCCACATGGACCATGTCCAGGTTATTCATGGACGCCGTAATGCCAATGAGGTCCCCCGGCTGGATGAGATGCTCCAGTTTCTGGATTTGATCTTTGGGGATGTAATGATAGGTACGGGAAGCAATGGCTTTTTCTGCAGCTTTAATTTGATCTACAAATAGGGCTTGGCTTAATTGGGGATAGAATTGTGGATGGGTAGACATAAATGTCGGCTTGTTTTCATACACTTGACCTCCTATTTCAGCCGTAATATCTTTCAATATGCCTTTTTCTTGGTTTTCGTAAATCCAGTCCGAAAAATAATGTAACCTGGAAGGGTAATCCATACTCATCCCTCCCCTGTACCGCAAAAACTCCAATTCTTTTTCATAAGCTTCCCCGTCTAAATTACCCTGTATGACAAGTCTTGAAAGGGTGACTACCGTCTCCAAATACGTGGTGCAATCCAGCCCTGTTAGGTTGACGACGAGTCGCTCTTCGCCCGGTAACTCCAGTGTTTTCTCCACATAAGGGGTGCCCAGAAACCAGTTGCCTATTTTTACATTAAGCTGATTAAGGGTCAATTCGGCCAAATCATCCTGGGAAAGCTCCGCAAGTACCTGCTCCAACCGCTCCCTGCTCTCCAGGGTACAAACCGTCTGGGCATTGGCCGTTAAGGGGAATAGCAGAAGGAAGTAAACAAATATTTTCATCT
>PXCO01000231.1 GCA_003565295.1 Cyclobacteriaceae bacterium | reverse complement strand
GCCCCGTTATCATTGTCGTCTGGTGGTGGTGGAGCAGCCGTCTCACAACCTGCCATTACCAGGGACATAAGAAGGAAGGCAGCCATTAACACACTCAGTAATATAGTCCCTCTTTTTTTCATTTTCACCTCTCCTTATTGTTTTGATTTTGGTTAACCCCTCAAATTTGCTTTACGTGTCATGGACCATCTCCTCGCTGTCGATTGTACTCTTCCGAGGTGCTGCTATCCAAAAAAGATCTTATTTGTGAAGCTTATGAAATCTAATATCAATGTCAAGAAGGGGCGCGTGCTGCTGCATTCCCAAAACATCTGAATCTCCCGGGCTACCGGAGACAAAAGGCCTTTTGATGTTGACCTTGATGATCCTTCCCTCGTCATGGTAGATGACTTCGGAGATATTCTCCAGGTCAACATTGTAAAGCCGGGCGACCCGCTCCCTTGAAAAGGCCTGTGACTCCTTTACTGCCTGGTAAAGCTCCGTGTTGTCAAACATGATGTCTGCACTGAACCAATAGGGCCCTGCATTCTTCGTCCTGATTACTGAGGCAATTTCACGAATGTTCATGTTATCCCACCTCAACTATTTTAATATCAAACAAGGATTGGTCCCGATTAATAGGCAAAAGGTGATGAACCGATAACTTGTAAACTTCTCCACCGTCAATGACACTGGGTGAAAAAGCATAAGCCACATTGCCCGAAATGGTCATCCGGCCAGGATAATTGCACCAAACCAGCCCGTACTTCCCAAAGTAGCATATGTCATGAGCCAATTCCCTGGTGGGAGCAATGACTTCCATAATAATACCCAGTTCATGAGATGTAATGGTTTTTTGCGGTTCCAGGGGCCCCATAACCCCGTCTTTTCCGTATATGCGAAATACTATATGGTAATCTTTGCCTTCATATAAACCTTTTTGCTCAAACTCTGTTATCATCCGGTTTTTGGTAAAGTTTACAATCCAATCGATATTCTCGATAAAAACCGGGTCCCTGGCTCCCACGATAAACAAAGAGCGGTACCCCAGTTTTTCTGCACCCTCAAGCTTGATCTTGTAGGATTCCGGATCATCAACCCAAGCGCTGCCGGAAACCTTTACACATCGTTCGTTATATTGAGAAAGCTTACATCCCCGCATATCCAGTATCCCGCCTGGCTCCAACTGGTAAAAGGGGTTGGTACGTTCATAGGCCTCATGGCCTGCTGTTGATCTAACGGTACTGATCCATCCCTCGGTAGCGGGCTCCACCAGGAAGTAGTCATCTATCATGGTAGCCAGCATAGGAGTACGCATGTTTTTTGCATTGGCCTGGGGTATGGCGCTGGCGGAACCGCATTCGAGAATTTTCCCAACGTGGAGGGCCAAGCCCTTGTCATACCCCCTTCTGATAGGTTCTGCAGCAAAGCAGGCATTGTCGCAGGCCCGCCCGGCCAAAACAATATCAGGATTCATGTCTAAAGCTTTGATTATTGGCTCCACGCCAATCTGGGCAATGATTTCTGTACAGCGATCAATGATTTCTTCCGTTAAAGGTTGGTCGTGATTCAACCCTACGATGGTTTCTTTTCTTACCCTTTCCCTGAGATAATCTTTATCCAATGTGGTATCAATTACAGCCACCTTGAAGGTTTTTCCCATTTCTTTAGCCACTTCATTCATGATTCTTAAATGCCATTCAATATGAGGGCGCCCTCCAGAACCTCCAGCAGAACCCATTACCATGGTTGTTTTCTTTGATAAAAGCCCTTCCATCATGATCCTACAGTCATTTTTCATTTTGTACTCGGCAACGTGGGGTAAGCCGGCTCCCAGGTAATGGGGTCCTGGATCCAACGAGCCTGCATCAACGGCGATGGAGTCGGGGTCTTTGGTCAAAGCTATCTTGTAAGCTTCTTCATCGATTCCCACAAGCCCCATACATGATGTTGGTGATATTACCGCATGTTTTTCCACAAATAGTCCTCCTCACGGATGATTTTAAAGCCTGATCGACCTTGGGTGGGGAACAGTAGCCCTTCAAGCCGCCCTCTGGAGGTTAATATTGCAAAAATTATGCCAATTGAAAAAGGTTATAATATGGCCGTTCTTTTAAAATTTAATTTCATATTTGGTGTTATAATTTCATATCTGAAATGTAGCCCATAGATGAAGCACTGATGTTTGAACACTTGACAATCTTATTCTAAATGCCCCCTTCACAGATTTTGCAGATAACACCTTTACTTAAATGCAATTATGCACAGTCTGTACCATTACACAAAATGCATGTTTCCCAGCATTTTGCAGCAAAACCCCATTTCATAAATGAAATGGGGCCTGTAGCTTTAACTCGTTTGATGCCTCCTGAAGGTTACTTCCTGATTCCGTCCATTGCACGTTTTAGGCGCCGCCATCCAGTAGTTTTGCTTACCCCCAGAGTTGCCGCTATTCTACCGATATCATTGTTATACAAAGCAGCGACCTGACTTACGATCTCGTTCTCCATCTCTTCCAGTGTGCCCAAAGAAACCATGATATGCTTGCCCTCCGTCATGTATTTCTTTGCAGAAAAATCATCATAGAGCTCATTCGTTAGCTCAGCTAATGAAGTCTGGTTTAGCAACGTAATAATCCTTTTCAGCAGGTTTTCCAACTCACGGACGTTTCCAGGCCAGGCATGATGGGGAACTAGGTTCTGGATTAACGACATAATTTCCTCCTTCTTTTGCCCCCTATAACCAAACTTTTTTAAAAAACTGTTTATAAAAAGGGGGATATCTTCGGTGCGCTGCCTAAGAGGAGGTATTACCAGTGCCAGTTCATTTAATCTGAAGTAAAGGTCTCTTCTAAACTTCCCTTCCATAACTGCATCCCACAGGTTTTTGTTTGCCGCCGAAATGACTCTTACGTCGATATTTGTGTAGCGATCGCTTCCCAGGCGCATAACCCTTTTTTCTTCGATAACCCTTAGTAACCTGGATTGGGTATGGTAATTTACAGAATTTATCTCGTCCAAAAATATTGTCCCATCGTTGGCCAACTCAAATAGACCAGTTTTGCCTTCTTTTCTTGCTCCGGTAAAGGCACCCGGCGCATAACCAAAAAGTTCGCTCTCCAGCAAACTTTCGGGGAGGGCAGAGCAATTAACCACGATAAAAGGCCCTTTATGTTTTTTGCTGGCCAGGTGGATGCTGTGAGCAAACATCTCTTTGCCGGTACCCGTTTCCCCACTTATAAGAATGTTGTATTCAGTCCGGGCAAAAGCGGCGGCTTTTTTCTTGGCCTGGTTTATTTCAGGCGAATTGCCCAGGATGTCCTTAAACCTCCATCTGGCCACCAAGCCTCTCTGCTTGAGTTGGTTGCGAATTTTTCCCTCCAACTGTTCAATCACTTCGGCATCCTGAATGTTGATAAGGGCTCCGATAACCTCTTCTTCGAGGAAAAAAGGCCTTTGATTGATGATTATTTTTTTGTTCTTCAGGAAACACACCTCATCCTGAAGTTCTTCACCGCTTTTGATAGCCTTGGCGGATGCGGGTAAAAAGGGAACGATACTCTTGCCCACCTGCAAGTCTTCTTCTGGAATCAACCGCAAGGCGTGAGAATTGATGGCAGTTATTTTGCCCCCTGCGTCCGTTGTGATAACCCCCTGTTTAGTAATATCAATAATATCACTTAATATAGCTGATTCCCTAAAAATGCGCTTTTGATTTCCCAACACATTAAAAGCTTCACTAAAAGCATTGAGCATGGTCTCTTCCCCTGATAACAGTTCAATACCTTTTTGACCATGCTCTCCGGCTATATTCACGATAGATTTTGTTCCCACATACCACAGCTTTCCTTTCTTTAACTGCTCGTGCAAACGGTTTTTTAAGTCGGCATTGCTTTGATAGGTTAAAAAAACAAGTTTTCGACCCGAAACTTCCTCCATAGCACTGATTACATCTTTAGAGAACATGGTGTTGTAAGAAATAACGGGCTCATAAACTGCCACAACCACCTCTTTTACATCTACAGGTACCAGTGTCAAAGCCTTGGTTATGTCGAAGGCCATAGGGTTGCACGAAACCACAGAAAACATCTGAAGTTCGTGAAGAATATCGGCCATTCTTCCTCTTGCCATGATACACTTGACATCTTTTTTTTTGAAAACAGTAGCAATTTTTTCCGCATCCTCTACACTCGCTTTAACAGTATAAATATCTATACCCAATGCCTTCGCTAACTTTTCGGTATAATCAATCATTTCTTGGGAGCTAGAAACCATTCCTAGTTCTGCCATTTTTATCTCCCTTACCTAATAATTTTCGCTGTTATTTGAGTTATTCTATTTCTAATACTATTATCCCTTCTCGTCTGTATGCCCATTGTATCGTGTGCGTTAATATGGGAATAATCCAAAGCAGAATACTTCACTTTTACTCTCTCCTGAGAGCATGCTGTTTTTCATAAGATCTTCTAAGATGACCGCTGCGGCACTTCCAACGCGAACCCTTTGGTAGAAGAGAATCAGGCCAACTGGTTGACGGGCGTCAGGTGCCGGTGGAGAGGTCTAGGGGAGTAAAGTGGAAAGTCCTTACGTGTGTTAGTACCTACATAGAGTTGAGCGAAATTCTGCGGTATTCCAGATAAGGAGAAAACCCCGCGTCCGTTGAGGTTGAAGGGTTTTCGGTTGTTTTCATGGTGGGACGGCAGGTTTCACCTGCGACCTCTTGAATGTGAGTTGCACTAAGTCACTGCTTTTAAGGGTTGCTAAGAACTATAAAATGCCATGTTGTAAGGGTTTTTGCCATAACCAATACTACAGGAAACTACCG
>PXCO01000020.1 GCA_003565295.1 Cyclobacteriaceae bacterium | reverse complement strand
TTCCTTTTATTTTCGGGAAAATTTATCATATGCCCCTGAACTACACTCAGCAAGACAGGTGCTACAGGATGGGGCAAGAGAAGCATGTCATTGCGTACAGGATGATCTGTAAGGACACGGTGGAGGATAAAATCATGGAAATGCAGCAGGCAAAAAACAAGCTGGCCAAAGAAGTGATTGCGGAAGGGCAGCTTTTTGGGGCAGTTGGACAGGGAGAGGATGTTGGAGTTGTTTGAGCAGTAGCTGATGAATTGAAAATGGAAAATTTATAATAGGATTGAGGCTTGAACCTTAATTGCGTCATAAAGGATTTGAATTCTTTTTTTCATCCCTCATCCCTCACTCCTGCCTTTGTGGGAAGCTGATCACAAGATCACGGATCACCACATCACCCGATCACCAAATCACCCCATCCATCAGGGATATGATTGTAAAGTGAGAAAGGAGTCATAACCCATTAGCAATTCCTTAATTTTCAATCCCTTTTTCTCCAATTTTTAACTTTCAATTTTCAAAAAGGCAATGAAGCATAGAAAGTATGACTTATTTTTTCCTTATTTTAACATTTCCATTACTGTTCAATCAAACCCAAAACACTATGAATTTGCTGAAATTATTACCCCTTTTTTTCCTTCTTATTGGTTTTAACCTGTACGGTCTTGCTCAAGGACACCAAAGAAAGGAGAGTTCATTTGATCAAATTTTGGACTCCGACGCGGAAGTGAAGAAGCTAGCTGATGGTTTTCGATTTACCGAAGGCCCGGTATGGAATCAAGAGGAAGGTTATTTACTATTCAGTGATATACCCGCCAATACCATTTACAAATGGAGTCCCGAGGGAGGGAAAGAAACCTTCAGAAGCCCCAGCAATAACGCAAATGGACTGACCTATGATAGGGAGGGAAACCTAATCATGGCTGAGCACAGCGGCAGGAAAATCAGCAAGCTAAGTCCGGATGGGGAGTACAGTACAGTGGTGGACAAGTACAAGGGTAAACCTTTCAATAGCCCCAATGATGTGATCGTGGATAGCAAGGGAGCTGTTTATTTTACCGATCCGCCTTATGGTCTGGATAAGGAGGCCACAGATACTCTGGGGTTTAATGGGGTGTATAGGTTTCATAAGAATAAACTTACCCTAATAGCTGACGATCTGTACAGGCCTAATGGGCTTGCCCTCTCCCCGGATGAGTCCATTCTTTATGTTGCCAATTCCGATCGCCCAAAGAAATACATGAAATATCCCGTGAGCCGAGGGGGTAAGGTAGGAAAAGGCAAACTTTTTTTCAATGTTTCTGCCACCTCAGGTCAAGGTAATCCCGATGGAATAAAAGTGGATACACAAGGGAACATCTATGCCACTGGCCCGGGAGGGGTCTTGGTTTTTTCGGCCCAAGGGAGGCATTTGGGTACAATTGTATTCCCGGAGGTCCCCGCCAATCTGGCCTTTGGAGATGAAGATATGAAGACCCTGTACATTACTGCCCGCACAGGGTTATACAGTGTGAGGGTAAAAATTCCCGGCAAAAAATAAACACAAAACTATTGATCATTAATATATGCATTCAAGAAGAAAATTTATAAAACAGGCAGCCCTTGGCACTGTTGCAGGTGCAGGATTGCTTGGAAATGCTTCTGCAAAAGGTGATCTCTTTTCTGATGCGGATGACCTGGATAGGATTCTAAATGAAAAGGTGCTTAGAATTAGCGAGCTGAAAGATCCAGTTATTTTGGAAAGTGTGGAATTGTTGAGACACGGCAATAATTTTCTTTGCAGGGTAAGATCAACTGATGGTGCCGAAGGCATTTCTGTGAGCAACAACATGCAGATGGTGCATCTTTATCCCATTTTTGTGCATAGGATTCAGCCTTTTTTTGTGGGCAAGGATGCCCGAAAGCTGGAGGAATTGTTGGATGAGGTGTATGTTTTTCAGAGTAATTATAAATTGCAAAGCTTGGCATTATGGGTGCCACTGGCCACCTTGGAGTTTGCAGTGTTGGATTTGCTGGGGAAGTTGACGGGTAAAAGCCTGGGGCAGTTGATCGGGGATATCCATCATGAATACATTGCGGTTTATCAGGCCAATAACTACAGGGGGAGAAGTGCCGAAGAATCTATTGATTTGATAGAAAGGGATGTGAAGGAATATGGAGCCAAAGCATTGAAATTTAAGGTTGGGGGGCGGATGAGCAACAATGCAGATTATCCCCCCGGTAGATCCGAAAAACTGATTCCTCTGGTGAGGAAAAGGTTTGGCCCGGACATGGTGATCTATGCGGACTCTAACGGTTCCTATACCCCGGATGAAGGCATTAGGATAGGCCGTTTGATGGAGCAATACAATTATGATTTTTATGAAGAGCCTGTTCCTTTCGATTGGTATGAGGAGACCCTGGAAGTAGCTAAAGCCCTAAATATTCCCGTTGCGGGTGGGGAACAGGAACCCAGTTTGCGTAATTTCAGATGGTTGATCCATAATAATGCCCTGGATATTGTGCAGCCCGATATTTTTTACTTTGGGGGTATGGTAAGGTCCATGAAGGTGGCCAGGATGGCCGAGGCAAGGGGCAAGGAATGTACCCCGCATATTTCCGGTTCTGGGCTGGGCTATCTGTACATGATGCATTTTGTGGCTGCATTGCCCAATGCAGGCCCCTATCACGAGTTCAAAGGCTTCAACAGGGAAATTCCCTTAGACAGTCCTACTTCAAGTTTGAGCAGTGAGGATGGCAGGGTAAAGGTGCCCACCGGCCCTGGCTTAGGAGTTGAAATAGAGCCTTCTTTTATTGCTAAGCACAGTCTTGTTAAATAATCTTACAATATCTCACTTATAGAATTCAATATGCCAGTTCGATTTTACCTTGCTTTTACCCTCATAGTTTTATTGTTGAATTCCTGCGCTGAAAGGCAACAACAGCCACCAAACATTCTATTTATCCTGGTGGATGACTTGGGATATGCAGATTTGGGCTATTCAGGCTCACCTTTTCACGACACCCCAAATATTGACAAACTGGCGGCCAATAGCTGGTCTTTTACGCAGGGGCATTCCGGCAGCAGGGTGTGCAGTCCCGCCAGGGCCAGCATCATGACAGGTCAGTTTACCGCAAGGCACGGGATCACAGATTGGATAGGTGCAAAGTCTGGCGAAGACTGGAGATCGCATGGCCGGCATGATCCTATGCTGCCCGCTGATTACACACGGGGTTTGGCTCATGAACATACCACTCTGGCAGAAGCTTTTAAGCAGCAAGGGTATACCACTTTTTATGCAGGTAAATGGCATTTGGGGGATGAGGGTTCCTTCCCTGAAGATCACGGTTTTGATTCCAATATTGCCGGATGGGACAAAGGGTCTCCGATGGGTGGGTTTTTCTCTCCCTACCAAAACCCAAAAATAGAGGATGGACCAAAGGGTGAAAACCTAACCATGCGTTTGGCTGAGGAGACGGCCAATTTCATCGAAAAACATCAAGAAGGTCCTTTTTTCGCCTACCTATCCTTTTATGCCGTACATGCCCCTATTCAGACTACACAATTGAAATGGAAGAAATACCGGGACAAGGCTCATGAGATGGGCATAGCTTCCACTGGTTTTGAAATGGGGGAAAAGTTGCCATATAGGACCGTGCAGGACAACCCTATCTATGCGGGGTTGGTGGAATCGGTGGATGATGCTGTGGGGTTGGTGATGGAAAGATTGGAAGCCTTGGGCTTGGATGATAATACCATTGTGGTGTTCACTTCTGACAATGGTGGAGTGGTAGCCGGGGATGCATTTGCCACCGATAATATAAAGGTGAAAGGAGGAAAGGGTCAGCACTGGGAAGGAGGTACCCGCGTGCCCTTCTTGATTAAGGCTCCAGGTATGGACGCAAAGGAGTCTGATTATCCAGTTTCTGGAGCGGATTTTTTCCCGACCTTATTGCATCTGGCAGGGTTTCCACCCCTATCAGAGCAGCATGTCGACGGAACTTCCCTTTTCCCACTGATGAAAGGTGAAGAGCTGCCGGAACGTAGTTTGTTCTGGCATTACCCCCATTATGGGAACCAGGGTGGAGTGCCTTCCAGCGTGGTGAGGCGTGGTGACTACAAACTTATCCATTATTGGGAAAGTGGGAGGGATGAACTTTATCATTTGAGAGAAGATCCATTTGAGGAGGAAGACATTGCCAGGCAGCGGCCTCAGGTAGTCACTGCGCTCACTCAGGAGCTGGAGATCTTCCTTCAGGAATGTCAGGCATTGCTCCCGGTGAGAGACCCTGAATTTGAACCCCAAAAATATAAGGCAAGGCTAGTGGATATGGAAGAGCGGTTTCTGCCGGAGTTGGAACAAAGAAGGATGAATCAACTTGACCCGGACTGGCAGCCCAATGAGGATTGGTGGGGGAGCCAGCCCCTTACCATAGATTAAGAGTAGATAATTTCAGGAGTCTTGACAGGCTTTCAGCCATTAAATGAATATAAGGTCATGTCAGGACTTAATTTGCACTTCTATGCCTCATATGTCAGATCTGGTTCCAAAAGAAATTTTGCTGTCTCGGCTAAAAAAGGTACGCTGTATGTTATTGCAGGGTGTGTGGTAGACCATTTGGGTAGATAATTAATTGAACCACATAAGGTCATATTTAGGAATTATATATATACCTATATTCCCTCATAATTCTGATATGGTTCCTGAAAATTATTAACCTGATAAGGAATTCGATGTATTTTCTGGATTTCTTTTTTTTGATTTCGCGTTCCCTTTTCCTAGCCGCGGGTTTGTCGGCAGCTTTTTCGGAATAGACGACTTTCCAGTTAGGCGCCCCACTTTTTG
>PXCO01000309.1 GCA_003565295.1 Cyclobacteriaceae bacterium | reverse complement strand
TTCGGTTCAAGGAAGCGGTTAAAAGCATCACCAGAGCCTAATGTCGTTGTCGAGTTTCCCAAATAAAAGGTTAAGCCCATGACGACAACCCCCTTTCGCCAAGGATTCTGTCATTAAAGGCGTAAGTCCGAATTTCTTCAAAAAGGTCGTCCGTTGTCCATTTTCCGTAAAGAATATGCCCGGCTACAGCCCGTGTATCGTTTGCTCCGTAAAACGTAGTGCCATCATAGCTGTAATAATCATGGGTGCTCATCATATGTCTGGTGTTGTAGCCGACAGCGGATTTGGAGCTTTCAAAGATTACCAGTACCTGTACGTTTTCTTCCGGGGCTTTTCTCCATTGAGACAGTAAATCCTCGCCTTTGCCGCAAAACACGGTTTTGTCCGTGTAATACACTTTGAAACCAATCGGGTAAACCCCTTCCGGCGGATTATGGATATTAACCACACACTCGATAGGGTCGTTGTAACTTTTCGCCATTTACGCCACCCCCTTATTTACATGCAGTGTTCCACGAAGCCGTGCCGTGGAAGAGGTGGTTTCCGTAGCATGGCGTGTGATGACGTGGGTATCAATGACGGTTTCAATCATCGGAGGCGCCCCAGTGGATTCTGTGACTGCTGCATGAACCGTGACATCATTCCCTGTACCAGAAACAACAACAGGTGCATCGCCGACAGCGCTTGCCTCTGTTGTACCAGGAGTGATCATTACATTTTTGGTAATAAAGATTTCGGGATTGTGCGCAGAAACATTTGCGCCAGATACTGGAGCAGGGATGTTTTTACCTGTGCCGGTTCCGACAACCGGATTTATGCCTTCAACGCTGGTGCCGGCGATAGTCGATTGGATGCTGGCTGTCCAGGTAGCGGTAACTTGAGGTGTACACCCAGCAATCGTCGCGGAATCTTCGGAAGGCGTAACTTCTGAACCTGTTCCCACACTGACGGCTGGCTCTTTTCCACTCGTTTGACTGACTGCCGAAAGGGATTCAACTTCCACCGTCCAGGTTGTTGTAATCTCAGGTGAAGAAGCCTCCATCTCCAGCGGTGTTTTTCCTCCAAAAACAGTGACAGTTTCTGTTGCCCTGGCTATCGGATCCTGTGCTGTCAGATACATTTTCGCAGTTGTTACCATAACCGCACTGCCCGTACCGGATGTAATTTCGGCGGTTTTAGGCGTGATAGCGTTTTCGCCGGGCGCTGGGTCAATAGAAACAGTTTTGGTGGCCTGTATGGTCGAAATTTTTGCCTGAGTGATACTCGCTGCCGAATCCGGTTCGACGTTAACGTTGTGCACGGTGGTGACGCCCGCTGAAAGTGCGCTTGCCTCGTTCGCCGCCAAGGTGTTCAATATCTCAATATGCTCTGATATAATCGAAAAAGTGACGCATTCGATGGTGGACCACTCCGAATACCTCGCACCGTACCGCCTTCGAATGCGGTAGCAGTAATCGGAGCCAATCACAAAATCGTCAATGTCATCAGCAGCAAAACCTTCCACCCACGCCAAATGTTCCCACGTTCCACCGTTAACACTGCGCTGTATTTCATAAGATTTCTGGGCGGTAATGGTCGGCGCTTTTGGCTCTGCTGCAAGAGAACCTTTTGTACCTGCTGTGGTGGTTCCTGTTCCGGAAGTGATGGAGGCAGTTTCGGCAAAAGTGTTGGTATCGGCTTTTGCGCCAATGATTCGGGCCGGGTATTGCACATAAATACTCGGGACATGCCCCGACACATGAGTTTCTTCGCTGCTCAATTCTAACCGGGCATGTGCCTGTGGAATAAAGGAAACGTCGCCATAAGCGTTCCAAGGTCTGTCCGGATTATTGGTACGTCCGGAAGTAAATACGCCGATGGTGTATGTCCCGGCATCGACCGTAACGGTGCCACTGTCGGTGGTGGTGCCCGCTCCGGACTGCTGGCGGCTGACAACCACGTTTTGCCCCAGCGTGGTTCCCTGTACCAGCTCAAAATGCGTATTGGTTTGACTTGCAGAGCAGTAAAGCTCGCAAGACCAGTCTATTGGCTGGTCGCCATACTCCACTGTTAACGTATAAGTATCCGGACCATCAACGTCACTGATGTAAACACTGTGTAAAACAGATTCGGCCATTTACGCCACCTTCCTTTCCGGCGGTGGCTGCGGCTTGGTTTCCGGAGCCTGCATGTCCGTAAATCCACCGAACCACTGGGTAACAAGAGCGGGAATTAAAATTCGGGCACGACAAAAAGAGGGGATGGCTGGCGCAAATCCCCGCATTTCAATTTTCGCGCTGGGCACTCGAACAGCTGTGGATTTCATGCAATCCCCCTATTCATACGTCCATTCAAGCCGAATAAAATCATCTACCTGAAAAGCAACTAAAGCGGGAACGCCGATCACGGCGTGCAAATCTGTCTCTTTCGCGTTCGTGGCAGCAGTCATTGGGAGGGGCTCCAAATCCACCGTGCTGGTCGTGTTAATGGTCGAGGAGAGCGGTGTGGTGTGTGCGTCCCCTTTGACAGCCATGATTGCAATTGTGTGCGTAGCTTTGATAATCGGTTCCTGAGGGGCCGAGTGAACAGCTCCAGCAGAAACTGCAATTTCTGTTGTCCACTGCTTAAAAATATCAGGAGCGGGTACAGACAAAGCCGTTTCGGACTTTGGAGACAACACGTTTACGGAGTACGACATATCCTCGTTGAGCATGGCTCCGTTCAGCAACTGATTGTTCATTGTCTCACCTTCCCATCCCCGTTATTCCGTTTCCAGTAAAATGACTTGCCCGGCATGAGGGTCTCCCGGTAATTCGGTTTTAACTTCAATCGACAGCTCCTGCAAACCCTGCGCCGTAAAACGGTTTTCAACCCGCTCACCGCCGGCATGGGAAACAGCCGCTGTTCCTTCTAAACCACGAATAACACCGGAGAGCGTATTGCCGCTTTTAGAGCCCACTTCGATGATCTCCACCGGGTTTAACCCACTTAGAAGCGTTGCCCGAAAAGGAGCTTCGGGCAACGCACTTCCATCGGCCACAGTAAACGATGTAGCCGTATTTGTAATGCTTTCGGCCAATGTGGTAAAACTGTTATTTCTGTAATTTAATCGGGGCATACACCTTCACCGCCTTATTGTCCTTTTGAACCGCCTTTCGCCTTGGGAACCTGCACCCCGGCACTCTTTTTAGGCTTCTCCTGTTTTTTAGCCATGATTTTAAAACCTCCCATCCAAACGGTGTTAGCGGCTCGGTTTACTCAAAGCCGCTAATCATTTTTTACACTAACGCCTATTTATGCTGGATTAACGTTGACCGTAAACTGACCATCGTTGTGCCATGTGATTTTCCATTCGCCGTCCACAGACTCTTCCGTGCCGCCAAAATCAATATGGCTAACCAGTTTTGAGCTCGTGGAGTCGTAGATCACGGCTTGCGTAGCGGATATGGAACCCGTAGAAGTAAACACAGTCTCGGTATCGCTGGATTTCACGGTCACGGTTTCGCCGGCTACGGTGATTCCTCCAGCTGCCATCGTCAATGTTTCGCCCCCGGCGGTGTAATCCCCGGAACTAATCTCCCCGGTGCTAATATCCGTCCAGTCCTCGTGAGCGGCGTTGTAAACGGTCGCATTCAAAAGCGCCACCTTCAACGTATTCGCCACCAAGTCGGTGGATCCATTCAAAATATTTTTCATGCCTTCCGGATAAACCTTGTGTACAACTGCCATTTTTTATTCCTCCTTTTATATTGATGGTTTGAGTAACCAGTGAAGCCTCAATTACAAGCTTTAATCAACTTCCCAACCATGTACGCCGGGCTCCCACACGTTGTCAGCAACTGTGGACACCCAAATCTGTTTATTATTTTATACCTTCCCCTCGTTCCTGTATAGTACGCAAGGACGCTGTTACACGTCCTGTGTTTAAGTTAAATACAAAAACTTACGCTATTGTACTAATTTAAAAATCAACCTCATACCTGAATTGGAACCGTCCATGTCTTTTAATCGGCTTGTAAACTCATCGACTTCGTTACCTAGCATATATCTCTCGTTTCCACTCCAAACATCCCATAGCCATTGATTCCTTCCTGCCCGATAACCACCGATAGAAAGTTCATGATCTACAACAGAATCCCAATCAGGAAGTTTATCTTCATGCAAAGCGTAAACAAAATGCTCCCACAATTCTTTAGTAACCAAAGAAACGTCATATTGTCTACCATAAGCAGTAATTCTTTTTCTGTTTGTCCCTGTGTTTAAAATACTACTAATATCATCCCACGACATATCACGTCTTCTTATGCCTGACTCCATATAATAAATATCTCCTTGATATGCGAATTTGGCTACATACATTGCTTCGGCACTCATGCTGACACTATTACCTATGTTGAAGCCATTGTTACTATAAATGGTTCCAATGTTGCCGCCCAAAACGTAATCAGCCCAATGATGAAGTCCAAAATAACCCCAATCCATATCGCCTTGTATTAGCGTTTGACTACCGCCTCCAATATCTAAAGTCTTATAATGAGCCGCCTGACTTGCTGCTGAAGCATAATGAGTCGATGTTTCAGGATATCTAGCATAAAAACTATAAGAAGTGTCAGGATCCAACCCCGTAAATGTCCTCGGAGAATTAAACCAGGATCCACTACCTTGTCTTACCTGTGTTCCACTTTCGCCTGTTATTGTTATTCTGTCATATTGAATATCAGAAGCAGTCGGAGCCGAAGGGGCTGATTGTGTGTGTTTATCTGTTGTAAGGGTTGCTCCTGAACTGCTATCACTTGCATAAAGAGTGCTTGTTTCTTTCTTTCTTGCGTAGAACGTATAACTTGTC